>CALXMJ010000110.1 GCA_944389445.1 uncultured Victivallales bacterium
AACTCAGCGGACGCGATCTGATCGCAAGCTACTTCCGGCCCGATGGAATTGAAATTCTCCATTTTGCGGGCAATCCCATGCAGACCGTCGCCGAATTCTGCGACATGTTCGACACGGACTTTCATCTTCCGGAACATCTCGCGGAACTGATCGGAAAGCGCTCATATCCCGCCCTCACCCGCGGACGCTCCGAATCCATGATGCGTTATTCGGGCTGCGCCGGAGAGTACCACACGGTATCCTATATGGAAAAGGAATTCTCCCTTGGAACTGTCGACACCCCCCTCTGCGGAGGGGAACAGACCCTCCAGCTCTATGCAACCTATCAGCGGAAACCGGAAGTGAAAACCTTCCGTGACTCCGCCACCGTCTTTTACCGCTATCGGACGGACCGGACTCCCATGGGAATCCAGGAACGTTCCGCCGACGGCAATTACCGGAATGAAAAATACACGGAATCCGGCGGCTGGTCGTATGCCATCCAGAAAACCAATACGGCAATGCTCCTGAGCATTCCCAATCTGACGAAAACGATTCCGCTTCAAACGGATATTCTGAAACTGGATGTTGTCTTTCCCGCGCATTACGGAACAATCCGCCGAAGCGTGATCGGAGATTCACCCGTCTGCGAAGGTGCGGCGGGATGCAGTTCCGAAGTTTGCCCGGTCTCCATCGAAACGGGCGAGGTCTATATTCACATTGTTCCGCTGATTCCGACCAGCCTTCCAAGAAACCACGCCATCCGTTTCACTTCTCCGAAAGGCTATCAGGTGCTTGAACTGATCAACTACGAAGGAAAAACAAGACTCTTTGACGCGGAGGAACTGGAATTCGTCCAGAACGGATTTGTCTTTACGATCGACAGCCGCCGCAAGTGGAGTTCCCTGGAGGAGTTCCACCGGAAAAATTCCGACTTCCTGCTGGTGGATTACAGCATCTTCCGCCATCGGTTTGTCCGCTTCAAGCGCAGCGATGTGCAGTTCGAAGTCTGCTACACGCCCGCAAACTTCGGCGCGCAGACCCATGCCGTCGACGGACGCAATACTCCGGAACCGGTCTTTGAGACCAATCAGCTCAACGTCGCGGAACTGCCCTTTCTCTCAGGCGATGTTCCTCCGGATGAGCCCATCTTCCCGTGGGGCGACAGCATGGCGATGCACAACTATCCCGGCGCCCCCTGGTTCATCGGCTCCCGCGGCCTCCCCGGTGAAAAACCCTATTCCAGAATCCGGGCGGACCTCTCCGCCGTATCGAAACAAGGCTGATCGCCTTCTCAAGGGGAATTCCCGGAAAAGGGCTCCGCTCCGGGGGTTCCCGATCCCAAAGAAAAAGGAGCTCCGATGATGCGGAGCTCCTTCCAAACCGGAATTTTCCGGAATTGCGGTTTACCGGTCGACGCGGGCGCCCGCGCCGCCAACCAGTTTTTCCACCTCTTTGAGAGTCGCCATGCTGGTATCGCCGGGAGTCGTCATGGCGAGCGCGCCATGTGCGGCGCCGTAGTTGACGGCAAGAGAGGGATCGTCCTTTTCCATCAGGCCGTAAATCAGGCCGGAAGCGAAGCTGTCGCCGCCGCCGACGCGGTCGAGAATCTCCAGTCCGTCGCGTTGAACCGCCTGATAGAATTTGCCGTCCTGCCAGAGGATCGCGCTCCAGTCGTTGACGGTCGCCGTCCTGACGGTACGGAGCGTCGTGGCGACCGCTTTGAAGTTCGGATACGCGGCGACCACCTGTCCGATCATTTTTTTGAAGCCCTCCACAGGAAGGGTCGTGAGCTTCTCGTCGGCTCCGGCGACTTCAAAACCGAGACATGCGGTGAAATCCTCCTCGTTGCCGATCATCACATCGACATACTTTGCGATCTCCTTGTTGACCTCCTGAGCGCGCGCCTTTCCGCCGATTCCTTTCCAGAGAGAGGGACGATAGTTCAAGTCATAGCTCGTCATGGTGCCGTATTTCTTGGCGGCCTTGAGCGCTTCGATCACGACATCGGGCGTCGTATCGGAGAGAGCAGCAAAGATCCCGCCCGTATGAAGCCAGCGGGAACCGAGTTTGCCGAAAATGTAGTCCCAGTCGATATCCCCCGCCTTCAGCTGGGAAACCGCGGTGTTCCCGCGATCGGAACAGCCGACCGCTCCGCGGACGCCGAATCCGCGTTCCGTAAAGTTGAGTCCGTTGCGGACATTTCTGCCGATTCCATCGTACGGCACCCATTGAATCAGGGAAGTATCGACTCCGCCCTGCAGGATGAAATCCTCGACAAGCCGTCCGACCGGATTGTCCGCGAATGCGGTCACCACGGCAGCGCGCTTGCCGAAACAGCGGCGCATTCCGCGGGCGACATTGTATTCTCCGCCGCCTTCCCAGACCCGGAAGGAACGTGTTGTATGAATTCTCCCCTCGCCGGGATCAAGACGAAGCATCACTTCGCCGAGAGAGATGATGTCGTATCTGCAAGAATCAGGTGATTTTGTCTGCAACATAACGGGAACTCCTTACTGCTTGATGTATTTTTTCGCGATTTCGACCGCCTGGCGGATCGTTTCGTCATCGCATTTGTTGAGCCAGGTTCCGCCCACCGCCGCGACTTCCGGAATCTGGAGATAGGTTTCCACATTCGCCGGCTTCACTCCGCCGGTCGGCATGAATTTCACGCCGAGGTGCTTGTACGGCGCAATGATCGACTTCAGCATCGGCACTCCGCCGCAGGCCTCCGCCGGGAAAAATTTCAGCATCCGGCAGCCGAACTCCATCGCCTGCTCGACTTCGCTGGGCGTGCAGACTGCGGGAAAAAAGTTCAGATTGCAGGAAACCGCCTCGCCGACCACCTTCGGGTTGAAGCCCGGCGCCACCGCGAATTTCGCGCCCGCATCGAATGCGCGGTGCAGATCCTTCACATTCAGAACCGTGCCCGCTCCGATGAACATTTCCGGAAAGCGTTTCGACGCCTCGCGGATCACCGATTCCGCAGCCTCCGTGCGGAAGGTGATTTCCGCCGCGGGAAGCCCGTTCGCACAAAGCTGTTCACAGACTTTCAGTCCCTCATCCAGTGAGTTCAGGACAAGAACGGGAACAATTTTCACTTTTTCCAGTTGTTCAGCCAACATGATGCTATCCTTTCCTTGGTTTGTCATTGATGCGACATGATAACGATACAGGAAATTCAGAAATTTTCAAATCGTTTTCCCTGCAGGATTCCAACAATTTTCTGGACAAACTGCTTTCCGCTT
>CALXMJ010000111.1 GCA_944389445.1 uncultured Victivallales bacterium
AATCTAACATGCTTCTCGGGTTTGTCAAGATCAAAAAACTGTTTTTTTTGAATACACATCCTCCGTAAGCTCTCCGCATCCACGCATTTCAGGAAGAATTTTCCGCACTGATAAACATTGCAGACGCCTGACCTCTGCTCTCAAATCGAAAAAGCTCATAAAATGATATTGACAGTTCTTATCTGATCTCAGATTCAATTTCTCAAAATTACAAAAAAACCGCAGGCCGTCCATCTCCAATCCGGATACAGAAAGGCGTGCGGTGTCAAATCATGCAGGAGGAATTTATTGAATTGAAAAAATTACGTCAGTTCGCAGCGACCAGGCGCATTTCATTCAGATGCACTTCACGTCCCAGACGCTCACTCAGCACACGTTCCACAGAGTCACGATCCATATTGTCCATACGGACAGCAATCATCCGGGAACGGTCCATCTGCTCCAAAGACGCGTTTTTGAGTTCACTGGTCGAATAATAAAGCGTTTTGTTGTTGTAGTCGAGAACAATCGCAACGACTCCGGGAATAATACCAAACAGGAATCCGCAGCAGTCAAGCACCAAAACCACCGGATCAACCTGCGTGGAAGGCTTCCGGATTTTCCGTTCGGCATGGAACAGAGTTCCACACGCGGTCAACTGCAGAAGGAACATCCCGGCGAGAAGAATCATCACTATTCTTTTCATCATTTTCAGCTTCCTTTATTTAATTGTTTATTGCCTGCCTGCATAAGCCAACGGAGTCTATACTAGCATGAAATAAAACGAAATCAAGGACTTTCATGAAAAATACGGAAAGAGTTTCCGGAAAATCTCAAAGAGAGCCTTTCGTCGAGGGGATTCCTTTTTCCCGGGGATCCAGTTCCACCGCCATGCGGAGAGCACGGGCAAAGCCTTTGAATATGGACTCAAAAATGTGATGCGTCTCCCCGGAATTCAAAATCCGGATATGCAGATTCAATCCCGCAGTATTCGAGAGAGCCCGGAAAAACTCTCCGAACAAAGCCACGTCCAGATCCTTAATATACTGAGTCGGCACGGGAACATCATACACAAGATGGGGACGACCCGAAAGATCAAGCGCCACCTGCGACAGCACCTCATCCATCGGCAGAAGCATGTGCCCGTAACGGGTGATGCCGGCTTTATCGCCCAGTGCATCGGCAAGAGCTTTGCCTGTCGCGAGCCCGAGATCCTCCATCGTATGATGGCAATCAATCTCAAGATCCCCGCTGGCCTTCACGACCATATCGAATTTGCCGTGTTTTGCAAACAGAGTCAGCATATGATCCATGAACGGGATCCCTGTGGAGATTTCGGAAGCACCCTCTCCATCCAGGTTCAAAGAAACAAAAATGTCAGTCTCACGCGTTTTTCTTGCGACTTCGGCAGTTCTCATAAACAACTCCTTTTTCGTTTTTATTCTTTGAATGTATCGTAAAAAAGGAAAAAATCAACAGATTTGGTTAAAAAAGTTTCCGCCAGCCCTTTTTTTTTCATTATCAGACTGGAAAGATTTCAGAAACAGTGTTAGATTTCTGCGAATTGCGGAAATGATCCGGAAATTTTCCGGGAAAAAGAAAGTTTGGAAAAATGCAGAATACTCCCAAAGGTTTACGGCTGCAAATCGGTGTTTTCGGAAAACGGAATGCGGGAAAATCCTCGATTCTGAATGTACTGGCCCGGCAGAAAGTTTCCATCGTTTCCGACACTCCGGGCACAACAACCGATCCGGTCGAAAAGGCAATGGAACTTCTGCCTCTCGGTCCCGTCCTCTTCATTGATACCGCCGGACTCGACGACTGCGGAGAACTCGGACTCATGCGCATCGAACGCAGCAGAAAGATGATCGAACGGACCGATCTCGCCCTGATCGTCTCGGCGGAAGGACGCTGGGAATCCCTGGAGGAAACTCTTCTGGAAGAATTCCTCGGAAGAAAAACGCCTGTAATCATCGTCTTCAACAAAAGCGATCTGGCTTTGCCACCTGCCGACCTCATTGCAAGGCTTGATGAAGAAAAAATTCCGCACGTCACGATCTCCGCGACACAGAAAAGCGGTTTCGAAGAACTCCGCAGAAAAATCATTGAACTGGCTCCGGAAGATTTCATGAGCGCATCCCGGATGCTTGGCGATCTCGTCCGGCCGGGAAAAAGCTGCGTTCTGGTCACACCGATTGACCTGGAAGCGCCGAAAGGACGTCTGATCCTGCCGCAGGTGCAGGCGATTCGCGACACTCTCGACAGCGATGCCTGCTGCATCGTTGTCAAAGAAAACGCTCTCGCGGCGGCACTGGCAAATTTGAAAAACGCCCCGGATCTGGTCGTAACGGACTCCCAGGCTTTCGCGACAGTCTCAAAACTGACTCCCCAGCATCTCCGGCTGACCTCCTTCTCCATCCTCATGGCCCGCCTGAAGGGAGATCTGGCCACCTGTGCCGCCGGCGCCGCCGCGATCGATCACCTGAAACCGGGATCAAAAGTGCTGATCGCGGAAGCATGTTCCCACCATCCGATCGGGGAAGACATCGGAACGGTGAAAATCCCGGCATGGTTGAAAAAAAAGGCCGGAGGCGAACTCAATATCACCCATGTTCAGGGACACGATTTCCCGCAGGATCCCTCCGGCTATGAACTCGTCATTCACTGTGGAGCGTGCACTTTCAATCGTAGAGAGCTGCTTTCCAGAATGGAAATCTGTCTGGCAAAAGGGGTTCCGTTCACCAATTACGGCGTCGCGATCGCCCACTGTGTCGGGATTCTGGAACGGGCGCTGCGTCCCTTTCCGGGAATTTACAAGGCTTATCAAATGAAGCAGAACAGGTGAGACTGAAGACCATGCGCAGTTCCGTCACATTTGAGCTGAAAGGCAATCTGAAATCGCCGGGGTTCCGGCCGTTCATCTGGCGCGTCGTTTCGGAAGCGCATCTGGGCGGATGGGCAGCGGAGACTCCCGACGGAGCCGTACTGCGTCTCGACGGAGAAGACGATGAAATCGGAGACTTCATTCGTTCCCTTCCCGCAAAACTGCCGCGGAGTCTGTCGCTCACAGCAATCCGTCTTGCACAGAAAACAGCAGCGCCCGCCCCCTCTGCCGAACCGAAACCGTTCAAGATTCTCGGACCGGTTCTCTATGAGGCTCACGTGGAAGCGGATAAAGCTCCCTGCCCCGACTGCATCCGGAAAATGCTGGACCCGGAATCGCCCTCCTATCATTATCCGTTCGTTTCCTGTGCGAAATGCGGTCCCCGCTATTCCGTTCAGACTCTGACCCCCTTCAACCGACATAACTCGGCATTCATGGCATTCCCCCCCTGCAAAGAATGCGCTGAAAAAATACACAATACGGAACGCCATAAAGGAAATCCGAATCAGGCATGTCCGTTCTGCGGCCCCAGTGCCCTGCTCATGGACCGTTCCGGTTCCATCGTCGACTCCTATTCTCCGCTGGAAACGGCATGCGACGCTCTTCAGAAGGGGGGCATTCTTTCCGTAAAGGCAAACGACGGGTTCATCACGCTCTGCGACGCCCTCGACAATAGCGCGGTTCTGGAGCTGCGCCGGCGCAAAAAACTGTTCAACAAGCCGGTTTCCATCATGGCAAGGGATATCGACGTTGTCAAAAAATACTGTCACTGTTCTCCGGAAGAGGAAAAACTGCTCACCTCTCCGGCGGCTCCGGTCGTCATTCTGAAGCCACTGCCGGGAATTCCGCTTGTCACCGCAAATATTTGCCCCGATTATCCGGAAACCATGGGAGTCGCTCTTCCGCCGACCGCAATGCTCCGTCTGCTGTTCGAGAGCCGGCCGACGCCGGATTCCCTGCACGGGCAGTTTGATCTGTTTGCGTTTGTCGGGGGACCGAAGCCCGTCGATCCCGACGACGCCGGCGGAGATGAGGATTTCAACGCGGTCGCGGCCTATTCCGACTACATCCTGAATCACGATCTGAAAATCTGGCAGAACAGCGGTTCTTCGGTTATGTCGGTTCAGAACGGCAGGGTCATAACCTGGAGGCGTTCCCGCGGCATCTGCCCGACACCGGTCAAACTGCACCGCAATCTCCGGAGGGTCGCCCTCGCCCTCGGTTCCGATCACTCTTCTGCAGTTGCACTCGGTTACCGCAATTCCGTAGCGGTCTCCCAGCAGATGGGCACAATTCTGAACGATCGCAACGCACGGTCCCTTTCTCTGGTCGGAGAACGGTTTCTGCTTCTTTTCGCCCAGGTTCCCGATATCGTTGTATGCGACATGGACATCAATGCGCTTTCCGCGCGGGAGGCTCTCCGTTTTTCCGAAAAATACTCGCTCCCGCTGGCAACCGCCCAGCGCCATCACGCCAACGCAATCGCCTGCATGGTCGAACACGGACTCGACAACGCTCTGGCGTTCGTCTTTGACGGAGGAGCCTACGGTCCGGACGGTCTCAACTGGGGGGCGGAAATGATGGATATATCCTTCAACTCGTTCAACCGACTGGGGTCTTTCGCTCCGATTCCCTCCCCGATTCCGGAACGGGGAGCTTTCACGGACCCGCAGCTGCTCTTCCTGGTGACGATGGAACGTCTGGGGCTGCCTGTATGTGACGAACTGCTGAACCGCCTCAACATCTCCCGCGAACTGTACGAATCCAGCAGAGAGCAGCGGAAGGGAAACGACATGAGAAAAACCCATGCGGCACTCCCGCTGTTCAAAGCGATCGGCGCTGCGCTTTCCCTGCTGCCGTTCAAACAGACCTATGACAATCAGGTCATGATCCGGATGGAATCCGTGCTTTCGCATCTGCAATCCCGGGAAAACGCGGAACGGCTTGCCCCGCGCTTCGGTTTTCATCTGCGGGATGATGACGGGCTGATGGTTGTCGACTGGTCCGACACGTTCCGCAGTCTCGCCGATCCGTCATGGCAGAAAGATGTTCCTCAGGCGGAACTGGTCATGGCGTTTCTGCTTGCGGTGGGAAACGCAGTCGGAGCCATGGCGGAATATGCAGCGGGCAGGACTCCGCGACGGCAGGTGGTCCTTTCCGGAACCGCATTCCTCAGCCCCAGTCTGGTCAAAGTTGTGAAAAAAGCTCTGATCCGGCGCGGCTTCACTGTCTACAACAAAGAAAAAACCTCTCCCGACGAGTCTTCCGTCTGCATCGGACAGACCGTATTCGGAGGCATGTCCTGATCCATCCAGTTATTTCAAGGATTTTCCCATGTCCAGAAAAAAACTTTTTTCTCTCTCATCCGCAGCGCTTCTTCTCGCATTCCTTTCCGCCTGTGCACTCTTCCGTGACGACCATCTCAGCCGGGAATTCACCGTCTGCGGCTCCTATGGAAGCAATATGGTTCTTCAGGCGGAGAAGCCGATTCGGATCGCGGGAACAGCGATCCCGGGAAAAGGAGTAAATGTAACCATCCGCGGGAAAACCGTTTTTGCCGAAGCCGGAAAGGACGGCATCTGGAATGCGGTCCTGCCGTCCATGAAACCGGGCGGCCCCTGGGAAGTGAAAATTGCCGGATCCGACCGGGAAATCGTCTTCCGCAATGTTCTCATCGGCGAAGTCTGGCTCTGTTCCGGCCAGTCCAATATGGCCATGGCGGTCAAATCCTGCCGTAACGCGGAACAGGAGATCGCACAGGCGGTGAACTTCCCTGAAATCCGTCTTTTCAAGGCGGCCCGGGAAACAGCGTTCGACGGTCCCCGGCAGACCGCGTCCGGCTCCGGGTGGAAGGTCTGCGCCCCTGACAGTGTCGCGAATTTTTCCGCCGCGGGATATTTTTTCGGACGCAAACTGCACCGGGATCTCCGTGTCCCGGTCGGACTGATCGACAGTGCATGGGGTGGCACCACCATCCAGCCCTGGATCAGCCGGAAAGCATTCGAATCCGCAGGAATGACACAGGAACTATCCCTCATCGACAATGCCGGAAAACAGACTTCATCTCGATTCCGCGAACAGCACAAAAACTTTCTTGCGGATTTTCGGAAATGGGAAAACTCTTTTATGAGCAGCAATCCGGCAGCGACAAAAATCGCTGAGGAATGGAAAAAAGAAAACGTTCCTGTCGACGGGTGGACCGTTATTGACCTTCCCGGCAAAATAGACGGCAAGGCGCCGTTTCAGGGACTCGACGGAATTTTCTGGGTCCGCAGAACGGTCCGGCTCCCGGCTGAACTCGCCGGCAGGGATCTTCTGCTGAAAATCAGCCGGGTCGACGACTGCGACGAAACCTTTTTCAACGGCATCCGGGTGGGACGGACCGGGACGGAAACCCCATCCTACTGGAACGCGCCGAGAAACTACCGGATCCCCGGGACTCTTGTCAAAGCCGGGGAAAACACGATTGCCATCCGCGTCATCGACCATGCCTACGGAGCCCGGGTCGAAAACATCCGTCTGGTCTCCTCCGCAGGCAGAAAGATTGATCTTGCAGGAAAGTGGCTTGGAAGAGTCGAATTTGCCGTTCGTCCGGGCGATCTTCCTCCGCGTCCGCAGCCGCCCGTGAGACGGGATCAGAATACGCCGGGCGCTCTCTACAACGCGATGATCGCGCCGTGGACCGCGTATCCGCTCCGGGGAATCCTCTGGTATCAGGGAGAATCCAACACCGGCGATCCCGAAATGTATATGAAATACTTTCCTCTTCTGATCCAGTCCTGGCGGAAGGCATGGAACAATTCCGCCCAGCCGTTCCTCTTTGTTCAGCTTGCCGCCTACGAACGTCATCAGCCGGATCGGAAGCTCCCGAAGGACTTCTGGAAAAACAGACCGCCCGCCCAGCAGAGCCGATGGGCGGAAATCCGGGAAGTGCAGGAAGCGGCGCTTCTGCTTCCGAACACCGGAATGGCGGTCGCAGTCGACATCGGAGATCCGGATGACATTCATCCGCGGAATAAACAGGAAGTCGGTCGGCGTCTCGCGCTGGAAGCGGAACGCATCGCATACGGGAAAAAGGAGTTTCTCCCTGCGGGACCGGAATCCGCCGCTCTCTCAAAACAGGAAATCATGACCCGCGGCCCGATTTACGAGCGGATGAAAATCGAAGGAAACAAAATCCGTATTTTCTTCCGTTTTACCGGGCGGGGCTTGATGGCAAAAGGCGGCAGACTGAAACACTTTGCCATCGCCGGAAACAACGGAAAATTCGTCTGGGCAAATGCGGAAATCGACGGGCATACCGTGCTTGTGTGGTCACCCTCGATCCCAAGACCGCGAGCGGTCCGCTATGCCTGGGCGAACTATCCGGCGGAAGCAAACCTGTATAACCTGGACGGTCTTCCGGCAAGCCCCTTCCGGACGGATAAACCGGAATATCTCATCAAATAGAAGAATCCATGAAAAAGGATTCCGGACCGGAAAAACGCTTGAAAAACAGCCAGGACGCACTATATTGATTCAGTTTTGCAGTTAATCATCAGGGACTACGCGAATGAGAGAATTTTTCAATCTGGCGTTTCAGTTTTTCATCCTTCTCACCCCGTTTGCAGTTCTTTCCGCATTTCTGTCCATGACTCAGAATTATTCCAGACAGGAGCGGTTCCGTGTAGCGGTCAAAACGGGAATCGCCACGGTCATTGCCTGTGTCGCGCTGTTCTATTTCGGCAATTTCATTTTTATGCTGTTCGGCATTGGAATCGACGCTTTCCGAATCGGCGGCGGGACGATTCTGTTTCTGAATGCCATCGGACTCGTCCGTGGCAACGGGAACGGGAACGGCAGCGCCCGCGCAGCGGAGGGCAAGGAAAACCCGGAAGATTACGATGACATCGCAGTGGTTCCGCTGGCTATTCCGATTACGGTCGGTCCCGGTACAACCGCGGCACTGATCGTGATGGGAGCCGATCTGACCGAGTGGATTCCCATGATCCGGAATCTCTCCTCCCTCCTTCTGGCGATCGCAGCACTGACTCTGCTTCTGACCCTCGGAAACAAGGCGGAGGAAATTCTGAAACGCAAAGGCATCACGATCATCAGCAAAGTCACAGGGCTTTTCCTCTCTGCGTTCGCCGCGCAGATGATTTTTCAGGGAATCAAAAACCTTCTGTTCCCTGCCTGATTCACTCCAGATGCCGGAGACGCTCCCGGAAAACCGGAAGGGTTTCCGCGGATAAGTACGGATTTACGATTTTCTGTCTGCCGAGGGAATCGCAGGGGACATCGCCGTAATCGTGTCCGGAATAGACGGTCAGGGAATCGGGCAGAGCCCTCAATCGGAGCATCGACTCAAACATCGGTTCCGCCCGGCAGAAACCGCAGCAGCCGATGAAAAGGGTGTCTCCGGTAAAGAGGGCGGAATCATCGGAAGTTCTGTAACAGATGGAGTCCCTCGTATGCCCCGGAGTCATGATGCATTCCAGGGAACCGTCTCCGAAAGGAAGCAGTTCGCCGTCGTCCAGTCTCCGGTCACAGGGATAATCCGTATACCGGGAGGCACAGACTGGAGCATCGAAAAAAGTTCTGAGTTCCGCGACTCCCGAAACGTGATCCCGGTGCGCATGGGTCAGGAGAATATAAGTGGGAACGGGAGAAGGCGCTAATCGCTTTGCCCGCTCCCAGACGGCACGGATTTTCGATACGTCACCGCAAGGATCGACGACAGCCGCCGCATTTCCGTTCCGGATGAAATAAGAGAAGTTGGAATCCAGTCCGCCGACATTGATTTGGTCGATTTGAAACATAGCAAAACCCCTTTCATTGAAAAAATAGAGGGGAAAAAGGCGAAATCAATGAAAAATCCGCAAAAAAGGTTCATTTTTTTTGAAAAACGGATTTGACATCGTCCGATATCTATTGTAAGTTTATGCCGAACTTTTGATGAGGAAAAGATAAAATAATTAATATAATAAACTTAGGAGTAAAAGATGCGCGTTGTAAACAGGATTGTCAATATCTTGGTCTTGGTGTTTGCCATTGCGGCAGTAGTATTCTCTTATCTGCTTTTCAACAAGCGGGAAAAGCTTGTCAGCGGGTGGGAGCAGATGGCGCAGACAATCAACCAGACAGCTAAAAATCTGGATGCGAAATCCGGAACGAAATTGGCAGTCGAACTGGACACCGAAAAACTGAATCACAAACAATTCAACAAAACGGATCTTTCGGAACTGGAAAAAGCCCTCCCGAAACTTCCGGAAGGCGCCAAGAAAATCATTGCGCAGCGCGACGCTCTCGCGGCAGCATTGAATCAGGTAGGCAAGTATGCGGAAGTCAACAACGTAAAAACCGATGATCTTGAGAAGCTGGATACCTCCGCGGCCAAACAGCAGCAGATCGTCAGCGGCGCCAAAAGAACCGCCGACCGCAACGCCGGAATCTTCAATGACTATGTCCGCATCTCCGGAAGCGCCGGAGCAAGCACCTCCGTTGGGGAACTGAAAAAGAATCCGACCGAAGTCGCAAGAAAATTCACCAACGCGGTCAACGCCATGAAGAACCGCATCAACGTTTACAACCAGAATTTCCAGCAGATCGCAAGAACGGTCGGAGCACCCGCGCCCCAGCTCGGCGGCAACAATTATGCCGATGCCCTCAAAAAACTCCAGCAGGGTGTCAACAAGATGAGGGATGATCTCAATAAGTCCAGACGCGAACTCGCACAGGTCAAACGGGAAAGAGACCAGAAAATCAACGAAAGCAAAAACAAGGACAAACGCATCAGCGAACTCAATGCAACCATTCAGAAAAAAGATGCGGAGATCAAAAAGCTTTCCCTCCTTCTCAACCCCGATGGCGGACTCCCGCCCAGCGATATGGAGCTTTACAGCAAAATTCAGGGAAAAGTCGAACAGGTCAACGACCGCTGGGGATTTGTGGTCCTCAATCTCGGGGCAAAAATCCCTGTTGTCAAACAATTCAAGAAGGAAAGCAAAGTCCTTTACATGGATCTGCTCCCCGGTTATACTCTCACGGTCGCAAGAAATCTCGCTACGGATAAACCTCAGTTCATTGCAAAAATTGTCGTGACTCAGGTCGGCGACAATTACGCGGTTGCCAACATCGACAAGGCGTCCATTCCTTCCGCGGAACTCAGTGTACAGCCCGGCGATGCCGTCTATTTCACCACCGAAGACACCGCAGCCAATCTCAAAATCAAAGAAGCCCGTATGAAATCGGCGGAAAAAAAGTAACCGGGAGTTGAGCAATGCATAATTCCATTCTTTTTACAATCACTTCCGTTCTTTCGCTTCTTCTGATCCTTGCGGCGATTGTTCTGCAAGTTCTGGAAATGCATATCTACGGGATGCTTCCGTTCTGAACAAACAACAACTTGAACGGGTCTGTCAAAAGGCAGACTCGTTTTTTTATTTTCCACCTCTATGAAAATTCTTTATTTCGCCATCGTCACTCTCTTTGCAGTACTGCTCTGCGGTTGTGAATTTTTCAGTACTCCTCAGGAACGCCGCGGCGTCAATCCCAAGCCGTTTAATTCGCAGGCAAACTGGGAATTGACGCCCTATGGGTCCTATCAGAATTGAGAAATCAAATTTCTCTTTTTTCTTTTCTTCGCTTGACTTTTCTTTTTTTCGGATTATATTGTTAGTGATTGATAACTAACATACAGGTCAATGGATATGACTCTGACAAACCGACAGACTGAGATTATTGACACGGCACTGAAATTGACGGCGGAAGGCGGCATTCAGGAACTCACCATCAAGAATATTGCCACGGCGCTGGGAATTACGGAACCGGCAATTTACCGGCATTTCAGAAACAAGTCCGAGATCATCAAGACCATGATCCGGAAATTTGACGAAGGAGTCGTTCCTGAAAAAGAAGGAATGGAAGGGATCGCCGCTTTCATACGGAGCCGCATCCGGCAGGTGACGGACAATCCATCCCTTGCCAGGGTCATGTTTGCGGAAGAGATGTTTCTGGACGATCCCGAATATTCCGAGCTGCTTCTTTCCATGATGCATCGTCATAAAAATGTGTTGCTGAGATTCTTTCAGGAAGCACAGGAACGCGGAGAGATCCGAAGAGATATTCCTGCGGATCTGCTCTTTCGCCTTGTCTTCGGACCGGTCCGGCTGCTGATCAAGCAGTGGGGAATGTCGAATCATGCATTCAATCTTCAGGCGCACGGAGAAGAACTGCTCTCCACTTTGCGCAAAATACTGTGGTAAGTTTTTTCAGCGAATAAAAGTTGGTGATTATTCACAAACATGGAGGTGAACAATGAAACGGAAGATCATCCGGATCGACGAAGAAAAATGCAACGGCTGCGGGAAATGCATACCGAACTGTCCGGAAGGCGCTTTGCAGCTGATCGACGGTAAAGCAAGACTCGTCAGCGATCTTTTTTGCGACGGGCTCGGCGCCTGCATCGGGGAATGCCCGATGGGGGCGATCACAGTCATCGAGCGGGAGGCGGAGGCATACGATGAACGCAAAGTCATGGAGAACATCATCCGGCAGGGCCCGGCGACAATCCAGGCGCATCTCAGGCATCTGAAGGAACA
>CALXMJ010000112.1 GCA_944389445.1 uncultured Victivallales bacterium
GTCGAAGCTGAAAAAATCCGGACCGTCCGGGAACTCGTTGCCGCCATGCAGCCGTATATCACAGAACCGTGCCCGCCCTTTTCCCGATTCTACGGGGATAAAACTCCCGCTGTCCTCGAATGGATCCGGAAACATGATAAAATTCGCGTAAATATCCTGAACGAACGGAAAAAAGGAGAATAAGAAAAATGGCAGATCTTGTTGACGGAATGGAAACCGTCGTAAACAATGAAACAATCCAGAACGCAGAACATTCCGGAGAACCTTCCCGGACGCAAACCCAGACCCCATCGTCCGACAATGACTGGCGCAACTCTCTTCCTGAAGACCTCCGGGGAAATGAATCACTCGGCAAATTCAAGACAACCGGCGATCTGGTAAAATCCTATCTGAACATGGAAAAACTGATTGGAAGAAAGACCATCGGTCTTCCTGATGAGAACTCTTCCGAAGAAGACTGGGGGAAATTCTTTGACCGTCTGGGACGCCCCGAAAGTCCCGACAAGTACCAGATCCGAAGAGCCGAAGGCATTCCTCCTGAACTGATTGACGAGGAGGGGACAAAAGCGTTTCTCGCCGTTGCACATAAGGCCGGATTAAGCCAGAAACAGGTCGCCGCTCTTTTCGAAGAATACGACCGTCAGCTGGGGGAGGGGATTAAGGCGCAAACCTCTCAGGCGGAAGCAAAAAAAGACGCCGTTCTCATGGAACTGCGCAATTTGTGGGGCAGGGACTTGCAGGCTAAAGTCGAACGGGCGGAACAGACTCTGGGCATCATAGATCCCGAAAACCGGATCGATCGCGAAAAACTCAAAAACAACGTTCAGGTGATTCAGCTTCTGAACCAGTTTTCCGAAAAAGTTCTCGGCGATTCTCTCCCGAAAGGACAGGAAAACGGAGGAATAACAGACATCGAGGACCGGATCAACGTCCTGCGAAACTCTCCAGCCTTCGCAAACGAAATGCACATGGACCATGACAAGGTCGTGACCGAATACAAAATGCTCATGCAGAAACGGAGCATGCTCCAGAGAAAAGCATAAAAAATACCGGGAGGAAACACTCCCGGTAAAAATATTTCAATAGTGGGAACGAAGCTGAAGAATCACCAGTGTATCCCGGTCCACACGGTAAACCATCCGGTCCTCCCGGGAAATCCGTCGGGACCAATAGCCGGAAAGCTGATGTTTCAAAGGTTCCGGTTTCCCTATCCCTCGGAAGGGTTCCCTGCAACATTCCTTCAGAAGAAGACGGATTTTATCCACCGTGTCCGGATCATGGTCAATCCAGTATTCAAAGTCTTCCCACGCCTCAGGCATGAACAGAAGTTTTTTCATCCGCGTATTTCTCCAGTTCGTCCAGAGTCATCTTTTTTCCGAGACCTTTCCGGTCGGCTTCCATCGCCCGCATCAGACGTTTCGCATTTTTCGGACTGCGGAGAAGAAACTCCGTTTCCTGGAGCGCTTCATAATCCTTCAGCGAAATCATGACCACTGAACAATCCCCGTTTTTCGTAATGAGAACAGGCTCGTTGTTCAGACAAACATCTTCCATTGTTTTAGCAAGTGCTTTTCTCGCCGTCGTGTAGTTGATTGCATTCATATCTGAATCCTTTCCTGTACGCTATACTGTACAACTGAAAACAGAAAAATCAAATTTTCCATTTTTTTTCCTCTTTCCCCCTTGAAAAAATAAAAAACGCGTTTACGGGTAGCGCCAAAAGGAAAAGGTACGTTCATCACGTTCTTTTCCGTGCTCTTTTCAGCGGACCCGGAAGCGACCATACGAAAAGACAACTTGCCTGCAAGCCTCCAAGTGTGTTCAGCCGATGGATAATCCAGCCGTAAAGCAGATTATTCTTCCATGAACTGAAAACAGAAAAGGAGACTTGCAAAATGCCAGTCACACAGGAAATCCCCGAATGGTGGATCGACACCTATGAACAGAACGTCCTCCATGGACTCCAGCAGAAAGAATCCAGACTTGAGGGCACCGTCGGTTCCTTCGTCATAACGGGCGAACGCAGACGTTTCAACTACATCGGAAAACGGGATATGAAGGAACTCGTCGGTTCCTTCGAAGATACTGAATATGAAGACTCCAGATACGGAACCCGCTGGGCGTTCACAAAACCGTATTACGACGCGTTCAAAACCGATGCAACTGATATCGAAAAGGCCTTTACTGATCCGACTTCCGACATGACCGTCGAGGCTGTCAATGCCGCCCGGAGACTCAAGGACAAAGTCATCATCAAAAGCATGACCGCTAAAGTCTTCTGCGGTCACGATGCCGACATCATCGAGGAATTTCCCCTCGAAGACAATACCATTGACATTCAGACCGGAAGCGGTGCGTCCCCCAGCAACCAGGGACTGAATCTCGCAAAACTGCTGGAAGCAAAGTATCGCTTCGACAAGGCCGATATCGATGAACAGGATCCCAGATATTTCATCATTACGGCAAAACAGCTCCAGGACCTTCTCAACGTTACGGAAATCAAGAACAAGGATTACAACACCGTACAGGCTCTTGTGGAAGGACGGATCAACGAATATCTCGGCTTCCATTTTATTCGTACGGAACTCCTGCCGCTGGATACGGAAACGGGAATCCGAACCTGTCACGCCTATACACGAAACAGCATGAAGTTCGGAATGCGGAAGGGAATTACCGTCAAATCCGCGGAAGTCCCGACAAAACATTTCAACCGCGTCACGGAAATTTTTATCGACCTGGGAGCGGTCCGCCTCTACGATGAAGGCGTCCTTGCCATTCCCTGCGCGGAATAACAACGATCAAGACAAACAAGGAGTTCTTACCATGAGTGTTTTCGTATCCGACGCAATTCCGGCCGATGCAAAATCCACGCGTCTCCTGAACTCGGTTCAGCACGGCGGACATCTGCATCTCAATGTCTGCAAAGTCAAATTCGAAAAGGCGACTGCCGCCAATGACACTATCCAGCTGATGCGGATTCCCCGCGGAGGAAAGCTGATCCCGCAGCTCTGCTATGCGGGCGCTCCCGCTCAGCAGTCCAATGTCAGCGTCGAACTGGTCGGGTTCACCGCTGCCGCTTCGTTCGGAGTTCAGGTTCAGTTCGTTCCCTCCGCTCCCGATACCGCGTTGGCGGAAGGTGACATGATCCTCACGGCAAAACTGACCGGATCGGGAAGCATCGCCGCCGAAACCGAAGTCGTTTTCGGAATCGTTTACGCAACTACAATCTGAACAACGGAACGGGGAAGAGTCCCTGCCTCGCATACTCTTCCCCGGATAGAAGGCAAGACTCAGATGACAAAAATCGAACTTTACAATCTTGCTCTCGGACGAATCGGAATCCGACCACTGACCGGACC
>CALXMJ010000113.1 GCA_944389445.1 uncultured Victivallales bacterium
CCGATGGCGGAACATGCGGAGGATCAGACCTTTATCGGCAAAGCCGAGTTCTACCGCTGTTCCTATGGCCGTTATGAGATCGCCATGAATTCCACCCGGAAAAATAAAACCTATCGTTTTACCGTGCCCGACGGAACCTATCGGATTCTGCCTGACGGACCCCGGGTGAAGGGCGGAAGTGTGATGGAGGTCAAACCGGGTTCCACCATCGTGCTCTGCAAACAGAATGTCATGAATTGATCTGACATCGGAAAATAAGGAAGTGTATGAGAATGAAGACGTTGCTGGTGCTTTTCAGTTTGTTTGCCGCGCTTCTTCTGATTGGCGCGGAGTCTCGGCCGGGACTTCTGTTCACGGATGCGGACATTGCTCACCTGAAAAAAACGGAGGAACGGGCAAAAGTGATCCGTCTTGCCGAGCGGGAGAAGAAGCATAAGATGGAGGCGCTGAGTCTTGCCTGGCGCGTAACGGGCGACCGCAAATACGCGGAACAGATCCGTTCTCTTCTGCTCAGGGAATGTGCGAAAAAACAAAAAAAGTCCGACTGGGGCGGCGGGCTCGGCGGCGCTCATAAATGCCTCGATATGGCAATTGGATACAACAGTATCCGGGAGTACCTGAGTGCGGCGGATCGTTCTGCGATCTCCTCGGCGATAGTGGAGCGCGGCATTCGTCCGCTTCTGAACGAATGGCTCCTCGGCAGAACCCGGATGACCACGCTTGATTCCATGGGACACAACTGGTGGAGTTCCTGTGTATTTCTGCCTGCTGTGGCGGCTCTGGCGGTTGCGGAGGATCAGCCCTGCGTCCTTCCGTGGCTGGAACGGATCAAAACGGCCTCGGCAGAATGGTTTGCCTATCCCGGAAGTCTTCTGAATACCAAGCCTGCCACGTTCGATTCCAACGGCGGATTCTACGAAAGCGTTGGATATGCCAACTATGCGCTTTCCACTTTTCTGACCTTTCGGACCGCATGGAAAAATCTCCGGAAAGATCCTTTGCCGGAGATTCCGCTGCTGGAGAAGACCGGAGATTTCTTTCTTCATGTGTGCTATCCGAACAGCGGCGGATTGATGTCTCTCAATTTCGGGGATTCCTCCCTGCATGCGGTCGGCAGTGCTCCGCTGGTCTGGCTATGGGCGAACGGGATTCGTCCGAGACGTTATCTCTGGTATCTCCGTCAGACGGCGGACTCCGATTACAAGGAGGCGATCCGACGTGATTCCCCGCTCGGACTGGTCTTTTTCCCGTCTGCCGAACTGAGCAAAGCTCCCGAGTTTCCCGATTTGCCGCATTCCGTTCTCTATCCCGATATGGGATGGGCGATCATGCGCAATTCCTGGGAAAAGGATGCCTCCATGATCGGGATCAAATCAGGCTTCACCTGGAACCACGCACATGCGGATGCCGGATCGTTCATTCTGTTCCATCGCGGGGAGAATCTTCTGATCGACTCGGGAAACTGCTGGTATCCGCATCCGGAATACGATGCCTACTACCGCCAGAGCCGTGCCCATAACGTGGTCCTGTTCAACGGGGAGGGGGAAAATCCGGAGGATACCTATCACGGATCGAAATTCCCCGGGACGGTCCGCCATCTTGTGGATGCCGGGTCTCTGAAATATGTCCTTGCCGATGCGACCGGGCCGACTTCTCAGAATTTCATCCGCAACTACCGTTCTTTCCTCTGGATCGACGATGTGATTCTGATCTTTGACGATTTGAAAACCTTCAAGTCCGGCAAGTTCGAATGGCTTCTGCATTTTGATGGACGTGCCGGACAGAGAGGGGATGATCTGGAAATTGTCAAAGGCAAGGCGCGCATTGCGGTGCGTCCGCTGTTTCCGGAACGGCTTGCGGGGAGTTTTGCGCACGATACTCCGGAGCGGCTCCGTCTGGTGGAAAAATCCGGACTCAAGGATCATGCCCAGAACGTTCCGGTTCCCTATTATGCGATCGTTCCTCCGGGAGAGTCGCGCGTCATGAAATTCATTACGGCAATCCTGCTGAATCCGGAGAATCCTCCGCAGATAGAGCGTCTGAAAGCTGTGAAAGCGCTCGGCGTGCGAATCTCGCGCGGAAACCGGAGTACCGAGATCTGGCTGAATCTGCTGGCCGATGGCCGAATGCGTCACCGCAATTCCAACAATACTCTCGGCGGATGGGAGACGGATGCGTATTTGCTGGCAGTCACCACGGAGAAAGGAAAACCGATCCGCTTTTTTGTCGGCAACGGCAGCTATCTGCGGAAGAATGGGACCGTTCTGCTGGATTCCCTGAAAAAAGTATTTGCTGTCCGGGAAAACGGGAAAGTCGTGATCTATTGATTGTCCCGATCGTCTGAATGTGATGAGAGGCGGGAGGGGAGAAGCGGAAATCTCACTTCCTTTTTGCGTTCGAAGTCCTGACGATTACTCTTTTTTCTTTCGGGAGCGGGATTTTGTATTCCGTTCCCAGAAGACGCCGTCGGCATATCCCTGAATGGTCCGGTCGGTATCTGCCATTTCGAGTCTTTTTTCCGCCCAGATGCAGTATTGTTCGTTCTGTTCGATTCCGACGAACCGGCGCTGCAGTTTTTTCGCTGTAACGGAAGTCGACCCGGAACCGGCGAAAGGATCCAGAATCACATCTCCCGGACTGGAGCTTGCGAGAATCAGTTTTGCAAGAAGTTTTTCCGGTTTCTGTGTCGGATGAGGCGTATTTTCCGGCATGGACCAGTAGGGAACGGAAATGTCATCCCAGAAGTTCGACGGATAGGTGTTCCGGAAATTGCCGTGTTCGGTTTCCTCCCAGTCTTTCGGTTTTCCGTCCACCCTGTACGGCGCGATGACTTTGCGGCGGATTTTCACATCCTCCACATGAAAGGTATATTCTTTTGAAACGGTGGCAAACCAGATATCCTCCATTCCGTTTTTCCAGTTGGAATATGCGCCCCGTCCTTTTTCTCTCTGCCATGTGATGCGGTTCTGAAGAATCAGATGCTTTTTCAGAACGCGGGCGATGGCAGGACTTGTCTGCCAGTCGCAGCAGACATAAACGGTCGCATTCTTTTTCAGCAGCGGCAGAATCGGTTTCAGCCATGATTCGGTATATTCCTCATATTCCGCATCGGACATGTGCCTGAACTTTTTGCCGTTGAAATCTTTGTCCAGATTATAGGGGGGATCGGCAATCAGCAGATCGACAAATTTGCGAGGCAGCAGCGGCAGAATGGAAAATGTGTCTCCGAGAATCGTTCTGTCCAGAATGGTTTCCAGATTCATGGGAGCAGTTGCCCTGAGACAGCGGTCAAGATAGATTTTTCCTTCTTCCACACTTAAATCAATCGTTTTGTTGCGTTCCGCTTTCATTCCTGCAAATTCTCTGGAATCTGGTCTTTCTGTGATAAGGATCAAAGCCATATTTTCCGGCTTTACTATAGGCATGTTTCCGGAATTTGCAAACGCGGGAAACGAGTTTTCGGAAAGTGGCAATTCTGAAGAATGGAAATCCGCACGCCGAACCGTGCAAAGGGAAGGGGGAAAACGCAAAGAGCCTCTTCCTTTGCACGGTAAGAAGAGAAGAGGCTTGCTTCGTGTATGCGGATGAGTCCGGGGTCACTCTTCGAGAAGGGAGCCGCCTTGATTGAGTTCTTTGCGAACTTCCTGTGGATCGACTTCCGGGAGATCCTTTTGATCCCGCAGAGAGCAGTATGCCGCGACGCCGGCGGCTTCTCCGCATTGATTCAGATTGACCATGACCCGAACCGCTCCGAATGCTTCCGCATCCGTATCCAGCATTCGTCCTGCGGCGATCAGATTCCGGCTGTTTTGGGGGATCAGACAGCTGAGCGGAATCCGGTAATAGGGCAGGATTTCGCCTTCCGGCAGCCAGCGATCCTGACTAATCAGAACCTGGGAGCGATATGTCTTCCGTTCCCCTGTCAGATGCTTGAAGGTGATGGTATCATCCGTACTGCTATGAATATCAACAGGATAAGTTCCTGTGGCGATGGTGTCCGGATATCTGGTTCCTGCGAGCATTTCAGCTCCTTTCAGCGGTCCTCGGGATGTGATATGACAGCTCTCCCGGATTCCGATGGCGGAAGGCAGAGCCTGAAGCGAAACAGCCGCATCCGGATACGATTCACGGAAGAGATCCATCAGCGCCCGGATCTGGCGTCTGGATTCGAATTCTGCATTTGTGATCTCATTGGCATCCATGCAGTTGCAGTTCATGATTCTGGTTCCGGAGAACATATAGACATTCTCGCTTCCGGGAATATCGCATCCCCAGTAGTATCCGCAGGGAAGATCGGGGATCCGGGATCTGTTTTTCTCAATTAAATCTTTGAGTTTGAAATCCTTCATCCTGTGGAAATTTTCGATATGGGCGCAGGCGGTCGGCGGCTGAGGATGTTCCGGAGTGGTCATGGGAACACCTGCGGCGCGGCAGAGGAGTCCGTCGCCGGAAGCGTCGATGAACATACGGGCTTCGACGACGAAGCGTCCGGATTTGTTTTCAATGACAACCCCGGAGATTCTGCTGTCTTCCCCGAGAATCGGACGGGAAAATATGGTATGGAAAAAGGTGCGGATATTTTTTTCTTCCGAAACCATGGCATCCAGTTCGAGAGTGAGTTCCTCCGAATTGAATGCGATGTGCCGGTAGCCGTGTCCGTCGCGGAACGGCGAGATGGATTTCCGCTTCTCAAGCCGCTCCATGGTTTCAAAAGTGAGTCCTCCGATGATCTGTTTATCCCCCGTGATGTCGAACAGCGAGTGCCACATGCAGACGAGTCCTGTTGTGGCGACTCCGCCGAACCGGTTCTGTTTTTCGATAAGAACGACTTTCGCTCCGAGTCTTGCCGCGCGGATTGCGGCGAACACTCCGGTACAGCTTCCTCCGATTACGCAGATGTCGGCTTCTTCAATCACTGGCAGTTTCTCCGCCGGAATCAGGATCTCTTTCATGGCTGATTCTCCTTCCTTGTTTTTTGTTCTGCTGTAAATATAGCAGATGCAAAGAAAGAAATCTCTGTAAAAACAGTTGTTTTTTATGCGTATTATGCTATTTTATAATGGAATAGACATAAAAAGGCGGGTGTTATGGAACGGATGGAACGAGTTCTGGAAGAACTGGAAAGATGCTGGAATTTAAATATTTTATGGAAGTTTGTCGGCATGGGCAGGACCTCCTGCGGACTTTCCGAGAAACATTCGTATCACTGGTGTGAATTCTGTCGGCGGATCAAGTCGGGCAGGGCGGGTTTGCGTCTCTGTTCAATCAATGACGATGTTCTGCTGCCCCGGCGTGCGGAGAAGGAGAGAGGACCTTTTATCAGCACCTGTCATGCGGGTGTTTCCGAGCTGGTGATTCCGCTTTTCGATGGGGAACGCTGTACGGAGGTGTTCCTTGCCGGGATTTTCCTGTGCACCCCCGGAGAGATTCCGGGAGCGGAACGGATCGGAGAGGAGAAACTATCTCATATTCAAAGACTTCTGACGGATCTTTCTGTGATCTTCCGAGAACGGCGGGATTGCATTCTGAGAGAACGGGAGTTTCGGAAAGAGATTTCCGATATCCGGATCCGGAATGCCGTGGAATTCATGGAAAAACGGTTTGCTGAGAGAATCCGGATTCGGGATCTGGCTTCGAGGGCATGTCTGAGCGAATCGCGTTTTCTGCATCTTTTCCGTCAGGAAACGGGCTGTTCTGTCTTTGACTTTCTGACCGGGTTCCGCTTGAAGAACGCCCGTCAGCTGCTGGAAGTTTCCGGTGCTTCGATTCAGAATGTCATGGAGCAGTGCGGATTTCACGATCAGAGCCGTTTCGGGAAATTGTTCAAGGAATTCACCGGATATTCTCCTCTGGTCTATCACCGGAAATTCCGCCGGAAAAGGGATGTATGAAAAAAGAGCCGAATCGCTGGATTCGGCTCTTTTAAGTTTTTGATTTTGAAATTGTTCCGTCAGTGGGTCATCAGGATTTGTTCCGTGACTTCATTGACGAGCGGTTCTCCATTGATAAAGTGTTTGTAGTCTTCTATGACGTAATCCGCCATGCGATGGACTTCATCGTTGAGAGAGCCTGCGATGTGGGAGGAGAGCCGGACGTTCGGAAGTTTGTAAAGCTCCGAGTCTTTTGCCGGCGGTTCCGGCCAGGTGACATCCAGCAGGACCGTGAGGTCCGGACGCTGTTTGAGCACTTCAATGAGTCCGGCTTCATCGACCTGGGCGCCTCTGCCCGTATTGATGAATGTTGCATTTTTGCGCATGGATGCAAACATTTCCTTCGTGAGAACTTTCTGATTGTCCTCGCGGTTCGGCAGATGATTGCTGATAACATATGCCTTCTGGAAGACCTCTTCAAGAGAGATGGTTCGTCTTTCCGGGCGGGATGGCACCACGATGACATTCAGTTTGAAGTTTTTCAGGAGTTCCTGCACCTTGTTGGAGATTGCTCCCGCGCCGATCAGGGCAACGGTTTCCCCATAGCAGCCGGGACCCGCGTTATCCTGTTTCCAGCCGTCGGGTCCGGTGACCGCGCTGCTGTTTGCAAAATAGTTCTTCATCGAAAGAATGATCTGCGCAACCGTGAACTCCGCAACCGGGATGGCATTTGCCCGCCAGGCGCTGACCAGTTTGATTCCGTGGTTCAGAAGCGGACGGGCAAAGCTGTCGGTTGCGCCTGCCGCGTAGAAGACCGCTTTCAGTTTCGGCATTTTCGCGAGCTGTTTTTCGGAGAAGCACATCATGCCCCATGTGGAGAAGATCACTTCGAGTTCAGAGAGATCCATGGAGTCGAAATTCCGAGAACAGAGTCTTCCCGGGATCAAGTCGGTGAGTTCCGCGATGAGCTTCTGCTGTTCCGGAGAATAGACATAGTCGATCTTTGTATCGTTCTCGCTAAGAAAGATCGCTTTGAGCTTTTTCATTCGTTCAGTTTCCTTTCAGAAGATATTCGATGATTGTTGCAATGTTCCGGATGAGCTTCGGATTCGAAGTGACCTCCGGGGCGTGTCCGGGAATGAAGTTCACGAGTTTGCCGTTCCACGGAGAGACCGCTTCGGTGCACTGCGGGAACGTTCCTTCTTCGATGTGAGTCTCCATGAGAGTCACTGCCGGACAGACCTGTTCCATATTAATATAAATCTCATCGGTCGGAAGTTCAATCTCTTCCAGCAATTTTGTCAGCGGATGGCGGGTTTTTGAGACAACCAGCGAGTACGGTTTTTTCGGATGGGTTGAAGGTACGACTCCGTCCGGATCATTCGGGCGCACCCAGCGGAATCCGACGATTTTTCTCCACCAGTCCCATTGCCAGAACGCCGCGCTGGAGCCGTGCAGCATCAGAACCGCACCGCCTTTTTCGCACCACTCCCGGACCGCTTTTTCGGCTCCCGGGCCCGGATGCGGAAGATTGCATGTGGTTCCGATCAGGTTGAGAATCAGAAGATTGCAGTCATTCAGCCAGGAGCCGCTTTCCAGAACGCTCCAGTCGTTTTCATAGAAGCGGATCTGCGATTTCAGATCCGCGGGAAGGTTTTCGTAGATTACTTTGCCCGGATGTGATTCATAATGGTCGTCTGCAAAAAAGTACATCATGGTGTTTTCTCCTTATGCTTTGGCGTTCTTTTTGATTTCTTTCAGGCGGAGAGCTTCCGGACGCTGTTTGTAGTATTCATCAAGCGGATAGCATCCGGAGATCATGCCGTTGCGGGGAGCGTTGGTGCAGTCGCCGAAGGTGCGGCAGATGTGGCGCCGGTCGAGCGGTTTCCCGGAAAGGACATCTGTGCACATCTCCGGATAGGAGAGCACCATGCGTCCGATGCCGGCAAAATCTGTCCAGCCGTTGGCCACCGCGTATTCCGCCGCGTTCGGCAGATACTCCTGAAGACAGGTGTAACCGGAACCGACCACCAGCATCTCCGGACAGAGCTGCTTCAGTCTGCGGACGGCTTCAATGTGGCGACCGACGTTGTAAAGCGGGTGTTCCGGCATGTCGTAGCCGTCGCATACCGGATAGTATGCCGGACGCTGCATGTGGACGTTGTAATAGGGACTGCCGATCGTCGCGCAAATCAGTTTGACTCCATACTCTTCCAGCAGTTTGATGAATTGAACGGTTTCCTTCAGATCGGGGTCCATGTTCATGCCGGTACCGTCGCCGCCGAATGCGTAGGGATAGCGTCCGCCGTTCCATTCCATCGGATGGCCGACTCCGTCCTCGCCTTTGACGAACGGGAAGATATCGAACAGACTCACCCGGGCGGAGATATCGAGTCCGGGCACATGTTTCTGAATTCCTTCCGCGATTTCCCGGAAGAAGCGGGTGCGGTTTTCAAAGGAGCCACCGTATTTGCCCGGGCGGTCGTAGGCGGTCAGGAACTCATGACCGAGATAGCCGTGAGCGTGTGTGATGTCACCAAGATCGAAGCCCGCTCCCTGAGCGATTTTCGCGGCTTGGATGAAGTGCTACACGATCTCGCCGACCTCTTCATCCGTGACGACATTCTGTGGCCCGTTGTGAAATTTTTTGTCGAGAAGCGGATGGGAATATGCCGTTTTCGATTCGAGAACATCGGCCTTGTTCGGATGCGAATAGCGTCCGGAATGGGTCAGCTGGAGCCCTATGCAGAGATCATCGTCGCGACCGAATTTTTTCCGGTGAACCCGGTGCATCTCCGAACAGATGTGTTTCAACGCTTCTTTTGTATGATCCGCAACGAGAAGCTGCTGCGGATTGCTTCTGCCGGAATGCATAACGGCACCCGCTTCCGTTCCGTAAAGAAGTTTTGCTCCGCTTTCGGCAAAACGGAGCCAGCGGCGCTTGGTGAATTCGCTGGGCGTGCCGTCATCCATGCAGTCCCAGCCTTCCATGGGAAGGATCGCCCAGCGGTTGCCGATGGTGCGTCCCTTGTATTCTATCGGCTGGGCCAGTGCGGCAGAACCATCGGTTTTGATTTCAGGCGCGAGCCCGATGGTGAAATTCTGGCTTTTGACATACTCGTCGAAGGCCTGAACGGTTTTGAATTCCATGACTTTCCGGTAAGATGGCATATTGTGTATCTCCTTCTTTTAGAATCGTTTGCCTTTGCGCAGATGGGTGATGATCAGTTCGCAGTCCTCCAGGACCTCATAGGAATGGCTGAGCAGAGCGTCGAACTGGATCGACATTCCAGTCGTGAGTTCATAACTTTCGTTCGGCAGGGAAATTTTCAGTTTTCCGCGGAGAACCCACAGAAGTTCGTAGTCATCCTGATGCAGTTCCGGCTTGGAAAGACGCGAACCTTTCTTTGCAAACGCGTACATCGTCCGGATATTGCCGTAACTGACGCGGTTGAAATTGAAATCTCCGGATTTGTAATGTTCCTCCCGGACCAGATGAGCCGTCTGGTTTTCCGCCAGCGAGATGAGATCGGAAAGTGTCATCCCGAAAACACGGGCAATACGGTAAAGCGTATCCATTTCTGCGGAACTCTGATTCCGTTCCAGTTTGGATATGACACTTGCCGAAACACCGCTTTTTTCTGAAAGATCTGCAATACTTAAATGTTCTCTTTTCCGCAAGTCTCTCAGAATCATGAAATTGCATATTGCTTCCAGTTCGGGGCTCATTATGATGCTCCATAAATGCGTTTGCTGCGGTAATCGCTCCAGACCGTTTCAAACCAGCCGTCTGTCAGCGGAATTTCCCGGCAGTT
Source organism: uncultured Victivallales bacterium (assembly GCA_944389445.1). Classification (GTDB taxonomy): domain Bacteria; phylum Verrucomicrobiota; class Lentisphaeria; order Victivallales; family UBA1829; genus UBA1829. The sequence goes on from CALXMJ010000113.1 coordinate 9,686, forward strand.
TTCCCATGAGAATTCCGCCGAGCCGTCCTCACGAAGAGAACATTCCAGAGTCTTGCTTCGGAATGACTCATTTTCCGGAACGCATTTCCATTCCTCGGAAAGAAGCGGATGAATTTTTTGTCCGTTTGCGGAAAGAACAATCGCTCCGCCGCGGGAACCGACTCCATCGGAGAACTGTTTTAAAATAGCTTCCAGATAAAGAATTTGTGCTGTCAGAAGCTGCTGGTTTCGAAGAGCTTCCGCCGCATCCTCGGCTCTGTGCCCGCCGAGACCGTCCGCCTTGAGACGTTTCAACTGATCCCGGGTTTCCGCAAGGGCTCTGCGCAGGCGTCCTTCTTCCCGGACAAACGCTCCGGCTTCACTCATGCGGAGCTGGAATTTCCTGCGCTCCTCCTTCCAGTTCAGGGAAGCACTTCTGCTCCAGGCGGCTTTGAGACGGAGAAGAGCATTTTCCGCGATTCGTTCAGCATCTTCCTGCGGCAGAGTGTCTTGCGCATATCTTGCCGCAATGAACTCCGCCGCCCGGAACGCTCCGACCTGTCCGGCATTCAATGCTGTTCCTCCGGGACGCGTAACCCCATGGGATCCATTGACTTCCCCGATCGGGAACAGATGTTTGACATTGTCGGATTCCCACCAGATGGTTCCGGCAAGTCCTCCGTTGTTGTGCTGGGCGCAGATCGCGATTTCCAGAGCTTCCTTCGAAAGATCAATTCCATGAGTGCGATAGAGTTCCACCGCCGGCTGATTGAGAATTTCCAGTCGTTTCAGCGGAGTGTCCGCGATTGCTCCGGAACGGGTCAGATACTCTCTGGTTTCCGCATTCAGTGCATTGAAATCATAGTCTGCGGGATCTGTCCGGTAATCCAGAAATACACGGCGTCCGCGTTCGACTATTTCGATGTTGACAAAAATGTCAATCAGCGAGGAACCGGGAACGTGACCGGCAGCAAACGGCCATTGATATCCTTTGAGGAATATCATATCGTACATTTCCGCAGGCGTTTTGAAATATTCCCGCAGGAACTCCCTTTCATCGCTGATTCCGTCCGCAGCGCGGGAGACGATGCGCGGCAGAACCTGCATGTAACTGCCGGAAACATTCCAGCGGAATTTGGTCGATGCCATTCCGAACTGGGATTCCGCAAGATTTCTTGCTCTGGCTCCGATTTCGACTGCCAGTCCGATCGCTCCCGTGTGAACAACCGGATAGACACTTCTCGCATAAAATCCTCCCGGACCTCCAACGGCAAATACAACATTTTCCGCCAGAACGACTTCCAGAGCATCTTCCCCGTTCGCTTTCGTATTGACAAAGACCGCTCCGCAACAGCGACTTTCTCCGTTCTGTTCCAGAGAAAGCAGAGAAACCGCAACGCGTTTTTCCCGGATTTCGATATTGCGTTTTTTCACTTCCGCAATCAGAGAAAGGCACATGTCACGAGAGGTGTAGGGGCCGCAGCTTGTCGCGCGGCGCTTGGGATCGTGGTCCGTTTTGTATCCGATATATTGTCCGAACTCATCGTGAGGGAAGGGGACCCCGATGGCAACAAGATTGTGAAACGCAAGCGGAGAAAGCGCGGCTTCCACCAGGGCGATATCTCCATGAACCGATCCGCCGTTCATCAGATCTTTTGCAAGCAGGGCTGGGGAGTCCGGTTCGAGTCCGTACATTCCGAGTTTGTAATATGTCTGTTTGTCGCTTCCGGTGTTGATGGAGGTTCCCATCCGGAGTCCCTCGGTGTAGATGGCAAGAGACTCCACGCCGAGGGCATTCAAACGGACCGCCGCCGAAAGCCCCGCCGCTCCACTGCCGATGATCAGAGTGTTGAGTCTTTTCATAACAGATTGGCTCCAAAGGAATTAGAATCGTTCTATCGTAAGTCCGCCGTCGATATTGATGACTTGTCCGGTGGAGTAGGCGAGAGAACCTTCCACCAGCATCGCAACCGCCTTGCCGATATCTTCCGGCATTCCCCAGCGGCGCTGGAGAGTAAGTCCTTCCGCGATCATCTTGTCATATTTTGCGGAGACAACACTGGTCATATCGCTCTTGATGACGCCCGGACGCAGTTCGTAAACCGGAATGTTCTCATCCGCGAGGCGCACCGCCCAGAGTTTGGTCGC
>CALXMJ010000114.1 GCA_944389445.1 uncultured Victivallales bacterium
CCGCGGAGATCGCGGCAGAGAACAATCAGAGTGTTGCCCTTCTTCTTCAGAAGACGGGGGGAGAGGGTATATTTGCGTTCCACGAGCCAGTAGTTTTCCGGATGGGTCTTATCGGAGATTTCTCCGAGGAACGTTCCGTTCAGCCAGACCCAAGAGCAGTCGTCGATTCGGCCCAGATAGAGCTGGATGTCCCGCTTCGGGAGGTCCGGGAGATCGAAGACGGTACGGTAGAAGAAATCTCCGTCATACCCTTCAAGTCTGTTTGCTTCGGAATCGAAGTTGGTTGCAACCTTGACTTTCCGCCAGGAGGAATTGTATTTCGAACCGAGTTTCCGATATCCTTTTTTCTCCGGGTCGGCTTTTCCGAACCATTCTTTGAGAACGATTTTGTTGGAGGAGGTGAGATTTTTCAGCAGTCCGGATTCCGCCTCGGTGCCCATGTTGTGGGCGATGCGCGAGATCAGGGCAAAGTTTCTGCGGCGTGTGATGCGCAGCTGGAATTCCTCTTTTTCGAACATCCAGGGAGCGATCTGAATGAAGACCATATTTCCTTTGCCGTGCTTGAAGTGCTTGAGAGCGGGCCCGCATCCGCCGTCGAAGAAGGTGCCGGTCAGAGGCTTCCGCCAGAAGAGATCGCTGTTGGAGACTCCGCGGAAGAAGGGATTCTCCATCAGCCCCCCGGCAAGATAGGAATAGGTGTGCTTCCAGATGCCGGCTCCGTTTTTGCCGGGGACCAGGCGGTCGATTGCGTTTTTGTCGAGTCCGATGGCAAGAAGATCTGTTCCGCGGGCGACCGCTTCCCGGCAGCCTTCCGGGGAGAAGCCGGGGGCGACGATAAGAAGATCTTCCGCTCCGTATCCGGAACCTGTTTCATATTTGATTTTCAAGGTGTCGAGGAGTGCTTTGCCTTCGGGACCGCCGGAATAGAAGGTTCTCCGACTCTTTTTCGCCGGACTCCGTTCCAGGAATTCCAGTGCGGAGGCAAAGAGTTCGACTGCTTCCGGAGAGGGTTCCGTCCGGCTGGAAAGATCCAGCTGGGAGAAGAGGATTTCCGCTTTTCCCTCTTTGAACATCAGGAGCGGTGCGTAGGAGAGATTGAATCCGCCATGGAGAATCGGCATCCAGTCGCCGACGCATGGTTTTTCCGGCAGAACCGTGGCAACGGCTCCGCGGTAACCAGCCTGAATATTTCCGGAGACGGGGATTCCGAGCCATTCCGAACGGCGTTCATAGGGGGCTTTGAGTGTGGAGGCTCCCCGCCAGTTTTCGAGCGGCTTTCCGAGAAATTCCGGCGAGAGGGAGAACAGTTTGCGCAATCCGTATTCGGTACTGCGGATTCCGAGCCGGTTCCAAAGGGTGGAGTGAGACTGTTCCAGAATCAGAAGTTTGACGCCGGATTTTGCTATGGCTCCAAGATCGCCCGGATACTTTTCAAGAGCGTTCCGTCCGATGATGAGGATTTCGCCCGGCGCGGGCTTGCCGCTGCGGATGGTCAATCCGAGGGAGGACAGGAGTTTCCCTGCGCTTCCTTCCGGATCGAAGCAGTAGAGCGGAGTTTGAAGTTTCGCTGAACGCCGGCTGCCGACAGTAAAGTCGAAGGAGTCTTCCGTCCGTCCATTGGAGTACTGAAAGGTTGCTTTCAGCGTGAGGTGTTCCGGTGCATTTCCGGGAAGTTTGACGTCGATGGGAATGAACTTCCGTTCACCCCCGTCCAGAGCGACGGAGCCGCTGCCTTTCCGTCCAAGCCCGGGGATCTCCCATGCGTACCGGATCTCTTCCCTGTGCATTGTGTCGTTGAGGAGCATCAGGGATTTCTGCACGGATTCTCCGCGGAGGAAATAGGCGTTGTGTTCCGTGAAGTCTCCGGTTTTTCCTGCAATGAGTCCGAGTAAGGGACGATTTGCTTCCCGGACTGCGGTTCCGATCGTGGTTTCATCGATTCCGAAGTCAAGCGGTTTGAGGAAAAGATAGTCCGGTGTGATTCCGGTCCGTTTCAGGTCTTTGAAGCGGTTTTCGTTGAGCAGCATGGGCGGATTTTTGTTGAGCCAGAACATGTAATGATCCCAGAATGCCATGCCGGAAAGCCCATGCCCGCGGAACCATGGTATGGTCACCCTGAGCATCATGGCCTGGACACTTGCAACAGCGGGACTGACCATCATCCAGGTATAACGGCTGACAGGCATTTTCCGATTGCCGAACGCCTCTGCCTGCAGATCAAGGAAATTTTTCTGCACACCGTCAATGATGTACGCTTTTTCCCCGAGGAACGGGGCAATGTATTCGTTGAGCCAGACGGACATCACCTGCGGACCGGACCAGATGAACTCGGGTCCGCGGTAACTGGTCCAGCTCGGCAGATGAGGCACTCCGTATTCGACGAACATCAGCGGCAGTTTGCTTTGTTTCGACCAGAGTTCCAGGTAGTCGCGCCGTTCCTGAAGCGGCATCCAGTTGAGATAGCAGTTGAGGGTGATGACCGGACTGCCGGAGATGCCGGACGAGTGGCGGTAGTGCGGACGGGACGGATCCAGTCGGTTGACGATTTCATCCGCCTGTTTTGCAATGATGTTGTTCTGCGGCCTCCACGCCCAGCTGCCGTGGATTCCGTTGCCGAGACGGACCGGATTATCCGAATCGCCCCAGCCGGAGGAGTTGTGGGTGGAGGCATACATGACAATTCCGGGAATATTCTGGTAACGTCGGATCAGATATTCCGTACAGTCCGTGTAGGCTTGGATCTGTTCCCCGGTCTTGAAATCATAGGGAACGGGATTCGGCAGCGTGAGAGCGGTCAGAATACCGTTCCTGGAATATTCCCTGTAAAATGCGTCCTGATAACAGACATCTCCCGGGGAGAAATCATAATTGAGCGCATAGCAGAAATTGAGTCCGTAACGGCGCATCAGTTCCGCATTGCGCCTGAAGTTTTCCGGAATGTTCGGACCGGCTCCATACCATGGGAAAAGAGACGGCGTGATTTGCAGACGAATCGCCTTTCCGTTCAGGAGAAAGTCCCGCCCCTTGATGGAAAATTCGCGGAACCCGAATGTTTCCGGATAGAGAACGTCGATGGTTTTTCCCGAACCATCCTTGAGTGCGGCAATGGCTGTGTAGAGATTTTCCGGGTGTTCCGGATCCCAGAGCTTTGGTGCAATCCAGTCGGCGGTGAACTGGAATCGCTTGTCGTTCGGGCGGATGCTGCCGGACCGGAAGTGTTTGACTTCCCGGCCGTTGTCCTGAATTTGAATTTCCAGGAAAGATCCCGCGGGGACATCTCCGTGGAATCCGGTGTCGAACGTGATGGTTTTGTTCGCGACGGAGGTGATCGCATGAAGATCACTGATTCGTGTTCCCATTGGTTCCGCCCGCAGATAGGCATCACCGTTGATGCCGCGGCGGATGACTTTTTTCTCCTTGACGTGAACCCGATTGATATCGCTGTAGGTAATATTTTTCAGTCCTTCCGGCTGCGCTGTAAGCAGAATGGCAAGATCGTGCGTTTTGCCGGGATGCAGCATGGTGGAGAGATCAAGCGTTCCGCCGGGGAAGGGAATGATGCCCGCTTCTTTTCCGTCAATGAAAATCTGAGCGAGTATCTGAAGATAGGAGAGTTCCAGAAGGATTCGGCGGTTTTTCCAGTTATACGGAACGGTGACGGTTCTGCGGTACCATGCACGGGAGATGCTTTTTCCGTCGAGTTTGGAATCGGTTCCGTCCGGATGGAGTATTCGCTGTTCGCTGCCTGGTTCTCCCCAGTCGTTGAATCCGGGCCAGATTCCGGGAACTTTGAAGTAGTAGTTGAATTTCGTGGGAGGTACGGCTGCTCTGGATTCCGCAGGTTGAAACTGCCAGAGACCGTTCAGGCAGATGCGTTCCCGTGCGGGGGTGACAATGCGTTCCGCATTCTGGAAACTCCAGAGTTCGCCGGGATTGAACGGAGGTCTCCGGTTCATTTCCCGGGTAACCAGCGGTACTGCCTTCAGATTCCGGAAGAAGACATTGCCGTTTTCGCCCCAGTTGCCGATCGCGAACGTGATGGCTTCCGCTCCCTCGGGAATTTCATAGATCTGGAAAAAAGAGTGCCAGGGAGACGATCCGGTTTCCCGGATGACCCGCGGCCAGCCGCCGACCCGCTGTCCCGTTGTTTTCTGGAACCAGAACGCCAGGCCGGCGTTCTGCCAGGACTCTTTTCCCGGAGTCACATGTTCCGTGCGCATTTCCAGTTCGATCATCAGGAACTTCCATTCTTTGCTGAGAGCGATCCATGCTCGGGCTTCGCCGGTGCCGTGGAAATCGGCTTTCAGGGCTGTTCCTTCCGTTGCAACCGTGACATTTCTGCTGCCTGGTTTGAGATGGAGCTGTGAACCATTGGAATGGATCAGAAGATTGGCTTCCTTGTGAAGTTTGGAGTAGTCCGTCTGCCCTTGTACGGCGGCTGCGCAGAAGAGGAGTGCAAAAAGTGCGGCGGGAGAGAGAAAATTTATCTTGTTCATTTTTTTACCTGTTGGAAGATGCTTGTCAGAACCAGGTGAAGCCGTCAGTTTCGTAATAGAAACTGCCGCCGCCCCAGGGGAATGCTTTTGCGGTGTTTTTGAGCCAGATCAATCCCGCCAGCCCTGCGCTTCCGTCGCCTTTCAGGATGTTGATGCGCTGCGGATGATGGATCGCCCAGACATGGCTTTGCCAGCTGGATGCTGGATCCCAGTTCTGGCAGAGGGTGGCGCGCCCATAGAGTTCTCCCAGTATTTTGGAGTCTGCGATCATCATGCACTGGGAGGCCTGTTTGAATTTGCGGAGGTCCCAGGCGTATTTGTCCCAGACACTGGAGTCCGAAGACATGCTGATTGTGATTTCGACATAATCGGTTCCCCCCACGGCGTAGCGGCCGGTACCGCGGACGTAATTGTTTTCGATTTTTCCCCAGAAGTTACCGTTCCATGTGCTTTCTTTCGGACAGAAATAGAGATCTTTGTCATTTGTGCCCGCATATTTCATTTCGATCATTTTTCTCGCATAGGAACTGGTGTCACCATCGCGGGCGAAAATATAATCATTGGAATCTGCAGCATAGCCATGGAGAGCAATTCCGAGCTGTTTCAAACCGTTGATGCACTGGGTTGTGGTCGCTTTTTCTCTGGCGGCATTCAGAGCGGGAAGCAGGAGAGCGGCGAGGATAGCAATGATGGCGATTACTACAAGGAGTTCTACAAGAGTGAAATGATCTCTTTTCATGAGGAAAACACTTCCTTATGTTATGGATTGGTTGGTTTCTTTTCCGGATTGGTTTGCATCTGCCTATAATTATACTATATTTCACGGGAAAAAACAAGAGATGTATCAGATCAAAAAGGAGAATGTTATGTCATACGAGAATAAGGAGAAAAATGACTTTTTCGTGACCAGGATTGGCGAGAATGCTTTGCCAGCCGTTCCGTTGCCGTTTTATCCGATCAGTACGGGAATCTCCATTTATAAAAGAGGTCATGGTGAACAGGTAGGAGGAATTTTAAATCAGTTTGTGCGGGTTGCCTGGCTGCTTTCCGGAACGTATGAGACTGTGATTCTGGATAAAAAAAGGATTCTGGGAAAGAATGCGGTCTGGTATACTCTTTATGGCGAGGAGCGGCTGGGAACGGTGATTTCCGGGGAGTGCCGTATTCGCTGGCTGGCGTTTGACGGACCTCTGGCGGAAAGTTCGATGCTTTCGTTCCGATATCCGCGTGTTCAGATGGCTTCGGAATATCCGGCACATCTTTTCGAGGAACTGGATGAGATTATGTCGGAGGTTTCCCCGGAGATGATCCGGCGGAAAACCTGTCTTGTCATGGAGATTCTGGCGTCGATGGCGGAGAAGGAGGAATCCCTGTATTCGATGGAGCGTCTGGTGCCCAAGTGCCTGGCGCTGATCCGGGGGAGTCTTTCCGATCCGGATTTCGGGCTTGAGACGCTGTGCGAACGGTTTTCCGTTTCCCGTGCCACTCTTTCCCGGCTTTTCCGGAAGGAGACGCATTTTTCTCCGGGACGCTTTATTTTGAATGAGAAGATGGCGCGGGCGGTTGCACTCCTTTCGGGAACCGATCTGCCGATTGATGCGGTTGCGAGACAGTGCGGATTCCGTGACCGTCCCACCTTCACCCGTTTCATCAAGCGAGGCAAAGGGATGAGTCCTTCGGAGTTTCGCGCAAAATACTCGTTGAAATCCTCGGAATGAGTTCGGACCTCCGTTTTTGGAGAGCGTTTTGGAAAAAACTTTTTCCGGCTTTGAACATAATGGAGAAAACAGGGTCTAAAAGTTTGAACTTTTCCCGGAAATCCGCTTGCGTTTGTTTGGCAGAAGACGTAAAGTGTAAGGCCGGGAAGAACTGGAGCGGGCCGCTCTGCGGCGTGTCCGCTGTCGTTTCCGGGGGGAAGCTCCCGGTGGAATGTGGTACAAAACGATAACTTTACAGGTGATTCTATGCAGGACAGTCTGGATATTTCGTTACCCGAACAGCTGAACGTTCCGGCGCTTCCGCTGAACGGGACTCTTGTGTTTCCGTATGCACTGACTCCGCTTGTCATAGACGGCGAATCTTCCATTGCTCTGGTTGCGCGCGTCGCGGCGGGGGCGGACAAGCTGATCGCTCTCTTTCCCGAACTTCCCGCTGCGGAGAATGGCGGAAGCGTCCCGGATCTGAAGGTGGAGACCTTTTCCGCGGAGGAGAAAACCCTCTCTTCGATCGGTGTGCTCGGACGCGTGGTCAAACATGTCAAGTTCCCGGACGGGACCGACCGGGTGCTGATCCGCGGGCTTTCCCGGATCCGCTGCCTGTCGTTTGATCCGCAGGAGCACACCGCGCAGGTCGAACGCATCCGCGAGGAGTCGGGGCAGGACGAGGTGGAGATCGTTGCCATGATCAAAAATGCGACCCGCCAGTTCCAGGAGATCATCTCCTATTCTCCGAATTTCCCGGAGGAACTCAAAATCGCGATTCTGAATCTGACCGACAACACCAGAATCACGGATCTGATTGCGGATACCATCAATCTTTCCTATGCGGAGAAGCTGGAGATTCTCACTCTGCCGACCCTGCAGGAGCGGTTGCAGCTCCTGACGATCCTGCTGAACAGGGAGGTCGAAGTTTTGAAGCTCGGTTCCGAGATTCAGACGCAGGTGCACAATGCGCTCGGCAAATCCCAGCGGGAGTATTTCCTGCGGGAGCAGCTCCGCACGATCAAGCAGGAACTGGGCGAGGAGTCGCGCAATCCCGACATCGTTGCCATTCAGGAGCGTCTGGAGAAGCTGGAGGCGCCGCAGAACATCATCGACACGGTCAAAAAAGAGACCGAGCGTCTGGATATGATTCCGCAGGCGTCCGGAGAATACACCATCGCCTACAATTATATCGACTGGATTCTCTCTCTGCCGTGGCAGACCTATACCGAAGACCGTATCAACGTCGCGGAAGCGGCGAAGATTCTGGATCGCGACCACTTCGGGCTCAAGGATGTGAAGGAGAGAATTCTGGAGTTCCTTTCGGTGCTTCAGCTGAAGCAGGACCGGAAGGCGCCGATTCTCTGTTTTGTCGGTCCTCCGGGTGTGGGAAAGACTTCGCTCGGCAAGTCGATTGCGAATGCCATGGGACGCAAATTCGTCCGCATGTCGCTTGGCGGCATCAAGGACGAGGCGGAGATTCGCGGTCACCGCAGAACCTATCTCGGCGCTCTGCCGGGACGTATTCTCCAGGGGTTGAAGAAGGCCGGCTCTTCGAATCCGGTCTTTGTGCTCGACGAGATCGACAAGATCGGCAGTGATTTCCGCGGCGATCCCGCTTCCGCTCTTCTGGAGGTGCTGGACCCTCAGCAGAACAGCGCCTTCAACGATCATTTCCTCGAACTGGATTACGATCTCAGTTCCGTGATGTTCATTGCCACGGCGAATCTGCTGGATACGATTCCGCCGCCACTGCTCGACCGCATGGATATCATCACGCTTCCGGGATACACTCCATACGAGAAACGGCAGATCGCACGCAGGTATCTGGTTCCGAGACAGATACGTGAAAACGGACTCGAAGGGAAAAAGGTCTCCTTCCCGCTGAAATCCATCGACGGAATCATCAACTTCTATACGCGTGAAGCCGGAGTGCGTTCGCTGGAACGGACCATCGGAACGGTTCTCCGCAAAGTCGCCCGGAAAGTGGTGGACAAGGCGTTCGATCCCGTTGCGGATTCGGTCGTTACGCCGGAAGCGGTGCGGAAATACCTCGGTGCGCCGAAGTTCCTTATGGACGAGATCCGGAAGAAACCGGAAGTCGGCACGGCGACCGGCATGGCATGGACCAGCGTCGGCGGAACGATCCTGCAGGTCGAGGCGATCATGATGCCCGGCAAAGGCGAACTGAAACTGACCGGTTCCCTCGGCGAAGTGATGAAAGAGAGTGCTTTGACCGCCTTCAGTTTCATCCGCAGCAAGGCGGAGGAGTTCCACATCGATCCGGAGGTCTTCCGCAAGAACGACTTCCATATCCATGTGCCGGACGGCGCCACGCCGAAGGACGGTCCCTCAGCCGGTGTGACCCTTTCCACCGCTCTGATCTCTCTGCTGACCGGAAAAGCGGTTCGATGTGATTTGGCGATGACCGGTGAAATCACGCTGCGCGGCAAGATTACCGCAGTCGGCGGAATCAAGGAGAAGGTGATCGGCGCCCTGCGTGCGGGGGTCCGGGAGATTATTCTTCCGGAGGAAAACCGGAAGGATCTTGAGGATATTCCCGATGAGGTTCGGGAAAAACTCAAATTCCATTTTGTCACCGAGGCCGGACAGGCCTGGAAACTGGCAATCGTCAACATGGGAAAAGCATGAAAAAAATATTTCTTTTCGCATTGACCGTTCTCCTCTGCGCCGCTGCGGGTGCGGAGGAGAAACCCGTTTTGACTTCGGAACAGTTTATGAAAATCGTCCGGACTCCTCCCGGACGCGAAAGCTGGGGGCTGCTGGAAGGAACCGCGTCGCATCGTCGGCGCGGCAGGGCAACGGCGGAGGCTCCGCTTCGATTCTCCGTGATATTTACAAAAGCGCGCACCATCGCCCAGATTGTCTTCAACGGAAAGGAGATTTACGATGTGGCGCAGTCCTACCTGCCTCCGTTTGCCGGTTCCATCGACACACGGGATCTTCAGAAGGACAAAACCTTGACTGATTTCGGCCTGCGTCCGGAGGATCTTACGATGAACTTCATTTTCTGGCCGCTGAAGAACGAGTTGGAACGGGAAAGCATCAAGACTATTGACTGCCGCGTGCGGGTATTCGAATCGCCGGCG
>CALXMJ010000115.1 GCA_944389445.1 uncultured Victivallales bacterium
CGAACGTCCCGTGGATGTTCCTCCGACCAGAACCGAGGAGGGGCGTACCTTCCGGATGAAATCTTCCAGAACCGCGGTATAGGGTTCGATGCGGAAATACTGAAGTTCCGGCTGGTCATAGACGAAAACTTCATCTGCGCCGTATTCGAGAATCATTTCCGCCTTGTTCCGGATTCCATAGCCGATCATGAGGCAGTAGACCGGATAGTTCACTTTCGCGGCAAGCTCGCGCGCCTTCCCGATCAGTTCGAAGGTGACCGGATGAATGGAACCTTCCGTGATCTCCGCCACCACGGCGATTCCGCGCCATTTTTCTTTCTCGACCATGGGCAGATCTTCTTCGACATATTCAAAGACGTCGCCCGCTTTTTTGATGCAGATGCGGCACATGCGGCATCCGGCGTTGATGGAAAGAGTGTCATTGACCAGTTCAATGGATTTGAACGGGCAGAGCGCGGCAAGACGGGCTTTGTCCTGCGCTTTTTCCTGATGAATTTTAATATACGGCATGGCGGATTACCTCAGCTGCTGAAGGAATTTTTTGTCGTCAAGCTGGCGGAAGAGCCGTTCGGCGAGTTCGTCCGGAGAGCCTTTCCACATTTCGTGATCGTTGTGGCTTTCCGGGGGAAAGATGCGTTTGACCTGCGTCGGAGAGCCGTTCAGACCGTAATGTTTCGGATCCGTGTCCTTCATGTCGTCGAGTCTGAGCATGCGGATCGGACGGTCCGCCGTCGCAAGTTTGAGCTTGAACGAGGGAAGGCGCGGTTCGAAGATTCCTTTTTCGACGGTCAGGAGGCAGGGGTATTTGATTTTCGCCGTTTCGATGTGGAGCGGCAGGTCGAGATCGACCGTGATGTCCGTCTCCGTGACCTCGCGGATTTTGCAGACGCTCGTCACATGGGAGATTCCGAGGAATTCCGCGAGTTCGGCTCCGACCTGTGCCGTGTCGCCGTCGGTGGTCTGTTTGCCGCAGATGATCATGTCGCATCCTCCCGCGGCGGCGATGCCCTGCGCCAAAGTGTAGGAGGTCGCGAGCACATCGGAACCGCCGAACCGGCGGTCCGACAGGATGACTCCGTTGTCGACCCCCATCATGAAGGCTTCCCGGATGACGGATTCCGCCTGCGGAGGGCCCATGGTTACAACAGTGATTTCCGCTCCGTAACTCTGTTTGAACCGGAGAGCCGTTTCCAGAGCGTACAGATCGTACGGATTCATTTTCGATTCCACGCCGTCGCGCTTGAGAACGCCCGTTTCCGGATCAATCTCCACCTGCGCGGTGCCGGGAACCTGCTTGATGCAGACTACGATTTTCATGCTTTCCCTTTGTTGATTTGATACAGTGCAGTGCTTTTATGCTTTTTGTTATGCCTCTTTCTTTTCGGCTATGACGGAAACACCGTCCGGGATGACTGCGACCGACGCACCCGCTCCGACAAGCGAAAACGCCTTCCGCAATGCTTCATCCAGCGAAGATGCGGTGTTCAAATGCATGGATTCCAGCAGGTTGTGATCGCAGTCCGTGGTGACGACAATCACTTTGTGTTCCGCCAGAATTCTTGCCAGAATCTGGTATTCCCATTGATCCGGCTCCGTTTTGTCGCGCGGGATCGCTGCCGTTTTTGCAAGCAGCTCTTCCGGCGAGGCGGCTTCCGCCAGATGGCGGTGGAACGATTCTCCGCCGTGTCCGTCGGAACAGCTCGCCGAGATGATGATGACTCCGCCCTTCCGGCAGACCGCTTCCCCCGCGGTCATCCCCTTGACCGACTGGTAGACGTTCTGATCCAGCGGATAACCTCCGTTGCTGGTGACGACAATATCGGCTTCCGGCACGGAAATCCCGCAGAGTTTCTTCAGGAATCCGCATCCCGCCTCATGCGCTTTGACGGAGTCTCCCGCAAACGCTTTGACAATCCGCTTTTCCGGGTCAATGACCACGTTGACAATGAACGCCAGTTTTGCCTGTTCCGCCGCAAACAGCATGTCGCGGTGAATGGGATTGTCCTTCAGGTTTCCGGTCCGCGCAAACGGGCTCCGGATGAATTCGGAGCAGTGGTTGGCAAGGACGGTCCGGCGCGAGGCGATCCCCGGCAGAACGCTTTTCCTCCCGCCGGAAAAACCGGCAAAAAAGTGCGGTTCGATGAAGCCTTCCCCGATGAGAAGCTCCGTCTCCACGGCAAGCCTGTTTACGATCAGCTCTCCGCCGGAGGGAAGGGTGCCGAGACGGATCAGCGAGGAGGCATCCGAAGAATCATGCACAACGATTTTTTCCTGTTCGACAATCTCCCTGCCGAGCTTTGCAATCAGTTCCTCCCGGGTTGTTTTCCGGTGGAATCCGGTCGCGACCAATATGGTGATGTCGATTCCCGGCGATCCTCTGCGCAGACGTTTCAGAATCCGCGGCATGATGATCCGGCTCGGAACCGGACGCGTATGGTCGCTTGTGATGACTACCGCCGACCGTTTGTTCCTTGCCAGCTCCTCCAGTTTCGGCGAGCCGATCGGATGGTCGAGAGCGTCCTCAACGGCCGCCCCTTCCTCCTCCGCCGCATGCGGAATCCCGGATGTGAACGTCCCGAGATAATTCTCTTCCGGAATCTCCGCGGAGATTCTGCCTTTTCCGTAGGGAACTTCGATTTTTACCATGGGAAAGCGTCTCCTCCGTTTGTAAATTAGTATGATTAATTAACAAATACTGTCGGAACGCGAAAAAACAAGCGGTGAAACAAGTTTTTCCGGAATTTTTTGAGGGGATCCCTTTTCCTTTTTTCCGAATTTGCACAATAAAGTGGAACCGTTTTCGTTTTTATTGACAAAAGCGCGGCAATCATGCCGCATCAAACAGAAAGGAATGGAACCATGAACAAAATCAGAACATTGGCTTTGCTCGTTCTGGCCGGAGCCGTTTTCCCGCTCTGGGCGCAGGGACCCGCCGATGAACCAGCTCCTCCCCCGCACGAACGCGTCCGCAAAGGTCCTCATGGAAGAAAAGGACCGCGTCCGGATAGTCCTGCGGACAGAAAACGTCCGGCGCCGATGATGGAGGAGCGTCTTGCCGCGGAATATCCGAAGGAATTCGCTGAAATCGAAACCCTGAGAGCAAAGGATCCCGCCGCCGCCGAAAAGAAAATGGAGGAACTCAGAAAACGTTCCGCCGATGCCCGCGAGGCCGAAATGAAAAAGGTCCGCGATCAGCTCGAAGCGGCAAAGAATCTCCTCAGAGCTCAGTTCGACCGGGAAGCCGCTTTGCGGAAAACCATGATCGCCAATCTGGAAAAGAAGATCGCCGCGGAAAAAGCCGCCGGCAAGGATGTCAAGCCGCTTGAACGTTCTCTCGAAAGAGTCAGACGTGTCAATGACCGGATGAACGCCGGCGGAAAAGAAGAGTATGTCAACCGGCAGCTCAAACGTCTGACGGGCCCGGCCAAACCCGGAGCAAAACGTTCCGGCCCCGCGCATGGTCCGCACGGTCCTCAAGGCCCGCAGCACCCGCGTCCGTGACGGATGCTTTTTCTGAATCCTGATTATCCCCCGAATCCCCGGAACCTCCCGGGGATTTTTTTCTTATATTGCTTAAGCGCAAAAAAACTACCGGCTGCGCCGGTATGTAGCCGACAAGCTTCAGCTTAAAGGCGAGAGAAGAAACTCCGTGCTATAGTATTGCAATTCGCCAATAGCAACTCATAGAACG
>CALXMJ010000116.1 GCA_944389445.1 uncultured Victivallales bacterium
TCGTATTCTCCCTGTCAAGCTGGCTTGTTTCCTGTTCGGAAACGGAAGGTCACGTGCCGTTTCCGCATCCTGACGGAAATTTCGCATTGAAATATGCCGTTGAGACCGCTGGGATCGTTCCCCGTTATTCAGGATCTCCCGGCGCGGAAAAAACCGCCGCCCTGCTTGCCGCCGCCGCGAAGAGCCTTCCCGGGTTCCGGGTCTCTGTGGACGAGTTCCGGGACATGACTCCGGAGGGGGAGAAAACGTTCCGCAATGTCATAGCTGAACTGCCGGGAAAATCGGAGGATTTTCTTGTGATCGGGGCGCATTACGATACCAAAAAACTGACATCGGTTCCCCGGTTTGCGGGAGCCAACGACAGCGCTTCCGGAGTCGGGGCTCTTCTTGCCATGATGAAGGCTGCGGCGGAAACAGGGCGGCTTCTGCCCCTGACCTTGAAGTTTGTCTTTTTCGACGGAGAGGAAGCGCTGATCGACTACTCCGAAAACGACGGCTTTCACGGCAGCCGACACTGTGTTGCCGAGCTGAAACGAAACAATCTGCTCCGGAGATGCCGGGCAATGATCCTTCTTGATATGGTCGGTGACCGCGATCTCTGCCTGAAACTGCCCGCCGATACCGATCTTGCCCTGCAGTCGCTGGTTCTGAAATCCGCGCAGGAACTCGGATATGGTGCGTATGTCGGAACGGACGGACCCGTCATGCTGGACGATCACACGGCGTTTGTCAAGGCGGGGATCCCCGCAGTGGACCTGATCGACTTCCAGTACGGGCCGGACAATCTCTACTGGCATACAGAAGCGGACACGCTCGATAAAATCTCTTCGGAGAGTCTCGGCATTTCCGCCGCGGTGGCACTGAAAACCATCTGGAAACTGATGAAACTCGAACGTTGAACAATAGCAAAAAAACACAGTCGAAAGGAGGCTGCAATGAGAAACTGCATTTTCTGTAAAATCATCGCCGGGGAGATTCCTTCGGTCAAACTCTACGAGGACGATCTGATCTACGCGTTCCTGGATATTTCGCCGATCAATTTCGGGCACACGCTTGTGATTCCGAAAGAACACCACACCAGCGTCGCGACGGTTCCGGAAGCTACCGCGGGAAGAATGTTCCGCGTCGGTTCCCGTCTCGGTGTTGCCATGCGCCGCGGACTCGACTCTGACGGCTTTAATCTGCATCTTTCCGACGGAACCGTTGCCGGGCAGGTTGTGATGCATGCGCATCTCCACATCGTTCCCCGCTGGACCGACGACGGATTCCACTGGAACTGGCGTCAGCTGAAATATGAGTCCGATGACGCCCGTGCGGAGATTGCTGAAAAAATTCGGAAACACATCAAGCTCGACAACCAGCCGGAAGAGATGTCCGCCGAAGAACCGGAAGCCTGAGTCTTTCCATTCCCGCCATGCCGTCCGCCGTGACCATGCGGCGGACGGAACCTTGATTTCTCAAAGAATTTTGCCGGATGGATTTGCCAAAGGAGTTTTTTCATGGTATTTTCCCAAAATCAGGAATCTCTTACAAAAGGAATATTGTTATGAAGCTGGGCATTATCGGAGGAAGCGGACTCTGTACGATTGATCATTTCACCTTGAAGAAAAGCGAATTTGTGGAGACTCCGTTCGGTACGGCCCGTTCGCCGTTCCTGGAAGGGACTCTGGACGGCGCGGAAATTGTGTTTCTTGCCCGGCACGGCAGGGAACATTCGATTGCGCCTCATGAATTGAATCATCGGGCGAACATTTATGCCATGAAGAAACTCGGAGTGACCCATATCCTGAGCATTTCCGCGGTGGGAAGTCTCCGGGAGGACTACGCTCCCCGGGATGTCGTGATCGTGGACCAGTATTTCGACCGGACCACAAAGGCTTCCACTCATACCTTTTTCGGAGAAGGAATCGTGGCGCATATCAGTTTTGCGCATCCGGTCTGTCCGAATCTGTCGGATCTGGCGTACCGGGCGTCGTCGAAAGCGGCGCTGAGGGTGGTTTCCATGAAGCGTCCGAAAGTGCACAGGGGGGGAACCTATGTGAATATCGAGGGACCAGCGTTTTCAACCAAGGCTGAATCGCAGATTTACAAGTCCTGGGGACTGGATGTGATCGGAATGACGAATCTTGCGGAAGCCAAACTCGCACGCGAGGCGGGAATCTGCTATTCCACGGTCGCCATGGTGACCGATTATGACAGCTGGCATTCGGATTTTGAAGCGGTTACGGTCGAAATGGTCGTGGAAAATCTGCGGGCGAACGCGGCGCTGGCGAAAGAAATCATTGCGAATGTCGCCGCGGAATTTTCCACGCTGGAGCAGAATTGCGAGTGCGCCCATGCGCTTGATTTTGCCATAATCACGGAAAAATCCTCCATTCCGCAGAAACGGCGGGAGGACCTCTCGCTCATCATCGGGAACCGTCTGGACTGACAATGTACGAACAGCTGCGCAACCGGAAAACTTTGATCCTGCTTTTGCTGGCGGTGCTCCTGCCGACGATTCTCTTCAGCGCAATAAGAGTGATATTCACTCCTTATGGACAGGAGAGCTCGGAAGATGCTTTCTGGCATGCGGCCGCCGGACGGCGGAGCACGGCGGAGATGGTTTCGAAAACTTTTCCCCTGACCCTTTCCGTATGGCGTGATCACTATGCGGACAAGGAACTTGTGTTCCACTTTCTGCTGAAGGGATATTGCGGAATCAAATCGCTGTTTCATTCGGAGGTTTTTCCGCCGTTCAACGGAGCCGCGGCATTTTTTATTTTCCTGTTTTTCCTTGCGTTCGTGACGGCGGCGTATTCCCTGGGAATTTCCCCGCCGAACATTCTTCTGGCGTCTCTGCTCTGCGGAGCGTTTCTGCCGAATTTTACGTATCGGCTGCTGATGATGCGTCCGCATGTGTTTTCAATGGCACTGATGATGTTTGCCGCGGCGATTCTTGCGCGGGGACCGCGGGAAAAACGAACCTGTCTCTGGATCTTCGGGCTTTCGTTCCTGTATGCCTGGAGCTATTCGACTCCGCATGTGGTTTGTGTAACGGCCTTCCTGTTCGGGATTGCGTATTTTGTCCGTGACCGCTGGAAAGCTTTTTCCGGATTCCTGGCATCCGCTGCGGGCGTGTTCTGCGGCTTGCTGATTCATCCGCAGGTACCGAACACATTTCTTGTCTGGAAGATTCAGGCGCTGGATGCCCTTCTGGCGCCGATCGGCGGGATAACGGTCAACCTCCCATTTGCGCGGGAGCTTCTTCCTCCCCGATTCCGCTGGATTCTGCTGGCGTTGCCTGCGCTGATCGGAATGTACTTCTGCCTGATGATTCTGATCCGCGCTCTGGAGAAACACGGATTGCGTTCGATCCCTCCGAATATTCTGGCTTTGACACTTTCGGCTTTTTTCTGGATTTGCGCCATGTGCTGCATTTCCATCCGTCCGGTGGAATATGCCGTGCCGATGCTTTGTCTTTCCGGGTTCCTGCTGATTCAATATGCACAGGAGAGAACGCTGTTCCGTTTTTTTGACAAACCGTGGAAATCTCTGGTTCTGGTGAGTCTGATGATTCTGATCTGCGGATTTTTCACGCTCCGGCAGTGTGTCATGAATCTGCGCGATTGGTGCCGCCCCGCGCCGGTCGAGCTGGCGGAGGCTCTGCACAAAAATGTCCCGAAAGGAAGTCGGGTGGTCAACATTATCTGGAGCGATTTCCCGTATTTGTATTTTGTCGCGCCGGAGTACGAGTACACGTGGGCGCTGGATCCGATGTTCGGTTATGCCTGCGATTCCGCAAAGGCTTCCGCGATCGGTTCGATCGCCGCGGACGGCAAACGCAGGAGTCCTGCTGAGCTCCATGCGCTGACTGGTGCGGATTATGCAGTTGTCCTGTTCGAAAACAACTATTGCGGCCGATTCCTGACCCTTTGCGGCTGGCGTTCGATCTACAAAGGAAAAGATGGCTGGATTTTCCGCTTGAAGCCGTAATTTCTGCTTCGCAGCTCTTTCTGCAAAAATATTTTTTCCTTTCGCGGAGCGATGACTTGTTTACAGATAAAATGATTCTGCATTGTCCGTAAATTCGAGAAGCGGCTGCACAACGCTCCTTTTTCCCGAATTTTGATGAATTTCATTATTTCTCCATAATTCCCTCTTGACAAATTGAGAGAAATAGAGTATAATGAAAAGTGGTCAAACGTTAGAGCATGATTTCGATATGGAGATTTTCGTGGAATGAGAGCGACTTTGAAAGATGTGGCAAAAGAAGCGGGTATTTCATTTACACTGGTTTCCAAGTATTTGAACCGCAATCCTGACGCCCGGATGAGTCCAGAGACAAAAAAACGCATCGACGCCGCTCTGAAGAAACTGGACTATAAACCCTCCGCGGTTGCCCGTTCTTTGAAAAGCGGCAGAACGAAAACGATCGGGCTTGTCATCAGCAATCTTCGCAATTCCTATTTTGCTTTGTTTGCCGACTGCACCCTCCGGGAAGTGAAAGCTGCGGGGTATCAACTGCTGATTTCTCTTTGCGACTACGGAAGAGAAGAGGAGCAGGAAAGTCTCCGTTCCCTGATTGAACGTCAGTGCGACGGAATTATTTACTGCGAACAGATGCACCCTCCCCTGATGGTGGATCAGAAAAGGTGTCCTGTGGTTTTGATAGATCAGAGCTCGGATCATTTCTTATATGCAAAAAGCAATGATTCTGCGGCTCTGAAACAGGCGGTTTCATTTCTGGCGTCCCGGGGGCACCGGAAGATTTTTGCGGTTTATCATGAGTTCTGCGACTGGCCTTCGATTGTGGAAGAGGAGTGCCGACGGAATTCTCTTCTTTTAGAAAGCGTGACGACAACACCGTCGCTGGAGGTCCGTTCCCGTCTGCTTCGTGAGATCTGCCGGGCTGCTCCCACTGCGATACTCTCGAATGGATGGCAGACAACGGTTCAGCTTCTGCGTCTGATCCATTCGGAGTTTCCGGATTACAGACCGGAGATTGTAACCAATTATTATTTTCATCATCCTGCGTTTTCGGATGCGCGGATGGTTGGCATCGTGAAACAGGACCTGCCGCTGCTGGTTGCAAAATCCGTTGCGCTTTTGCTGAAGCGCCTGAAGGGAGAACCCGCGGAAAGTTTCGGACTGCCGTCGGAATTCCTTCCTGCCGGATATTTTTCAGCTGATGAGAACGAGTTCTGTTTTTAAGGGGAGATTGTTATGGCTGTTTTTCATCCGGGAAAATCGAATCGGATTCTCTGCAATCCGGGCTGTGGAATACTCTATCTGCAGAGGGGATTTCACAAACTGCCGTTTTCCGCGGTGCCCCGGGATGCCTGGTTTCTGCGGGAGCGGCTGACAGATAAAATCGCCATTCAT
This sequence comes from uncultured Victivallales bacterium, assembly GCA_944389445.1. Classification (GTDB taxonomy): domain Bacteria; phylum Verrucomicrobiota; class Lentisphaeria; order Victivallales; family UBA1829; genus UBA1829. Next base: position 5,365 of record CALXMJ010000116.1, read on the forward strand.
CTCCCCTGGAGCGCGCTGGAACCGGAAGAAGGGCATTATGTATGGGAACATCCCGACTGGGAAGGCTGCTTTCGGTCCTGGATGGACGCCGGATTCAAAGTTTCCCTGCAGATTCGGGGAATGGATACGCTCGGGACCTGTTACAACCAAGGAGTGCCGCAATGGGTCTTCGATGCCGGGGCAAAATATATTGATGAGCCAATCGACCTGTATCGCGGAACGATTCTGCTGAATCACATTCCGGAAGACGGAAGAGCGCCGGTCCGCTATCCGGTCTACTGGGACGAAATCTATCTGGAAAAGACAGCTCAGCTGGTTCAAGCTTTGGGACGGCGTTACAACGGCCGTCCGGAAGTGGAATATGTTGTGATTGGACATATGGGCCGCTGGGGGGAAATGCACATCGCCGATCATGGTCCGCTGAAACCCTGGTTCGATGCCGGGCTTTCTCTTGCGAACTACATCGCGGCGCACAAGCGGATCATTGACCTGTATTGCGAGGCTTTTCCGGATACGCCTCTGGTGCAGGACATCGGCGCTCCGGCGTTCTCGGAAAATGCGGAGGATCCGGATCTCTACGGGCTCGCCGATGCCGAAGAAATCTTCGACTATGCGGCGAATCGCGGAGTGATCCTGAAATTTGACGGAATCGGTAAAAACTGGCATGGTACGCGCTCCCGTTTCCTGGAGGACGAGGTCAGCGATCTGTTCCGCCGTTATCATTCCAGAACCAAGATCGCGATGGAGAATCTGATTCTTCCGGAAGCGCTCCGGGAAGGGCTGGACTGCGGCATTTCCTACTGGCATCGCGGGGGGGAGTCGCAGGGGCTGGGAATTCTGAATGTCGAACGGAAAGTCCCGATTGCGGAGAAGAAAATCTATTCGTTCTGCAAATTCTTCCCGGAGGAATACGGCAGGCTGACTCCGGAGGAGGAAAAAGATATCTGGCGCATGATGGCGCGGGAATGCGGATACCGGCTGGAAATTGAGACGGTCGATGTGGAGAAAGAGACGGGAACGGTATCGCTCGTCCTCCGCAATGCGGGATGTGCTCCGTTCCGGGAAAAGTATACGGTTGGACTCTGCTCCGGCGGCAAAAACTGTTTCGTGGAGGGGGACAAGTCCATCGAAAGCGGAGAGAAGAAAACTTTTGTTTTTCCGTTCCGTCCGGGAGAGGAGCTCTCCGCGGGAGTTTCGGTCAGAGGAATTCCGCTGGAACTCGGAAATGAAAACATTCAGGCAAACGGACTGGTTCCGATTATTTAAGACATGCAAACAAGGAGGGTATCCATGAAAAAAAAGAAACGCTTGTTTACAATAATAGAACTCCTGGTTGTAATTGCAATCATTGCAATACTTTCGAGTATTCTTCTTCCGGCGCTGAATTCCGCCCGGGAGAAGGGACGCACCACCACATGTCTGAGTCTGATGCGGAATGTCGTAAACGGAGCGGTTCTCTATTCCATTGACTGGAACGACTATTTCCCTTTCCGGAATTCCTCCGCGGCAAAATACTGGGCATCCGCGGAATTTGCCGGATACTGCGGAGTAAGCAGTCTGAATTCCTATTCCCCGGATGAATGGAACCGGAAATATTTATGTCCGAATTTCAGGTATCCGTCCGCGGGGCAATAAGCATCGTTGCATAAATTTCTATATCAATAAATTCCAGATACCCAGCCCGACATTGAGAGGCGTTGCCAAGCGTCCGTTGATTCTTGCCGACATGACTTTTCTGACGCGGCTCAGAAGCTCAG
>CALXMJ010000117.1 GCA_944389445.1 uncultured Victivallales bacterium
CCGATCTTCATGAGACTTCCATGCTTGGAAGATTTCAGACAGCCCTTTTCGATCTGTTCAATCACATCCGTCAGCTGCTCGCCGAGGAAGATCGAAATGATCGCCGGGGGCGCCTCGTTCGCGCCGAGACGGTGATCGTTGCCCGCTCCGGCGGTCGCCACACGGAGCAGATCGGCGTGCCGGTCCACCGCCTGGATCACGGCGCAGAGCGTGGTCAGGAAGATCGCGTTCTGATGCGGATCGCTGCCGGGATTCAGCAGATTGCGGTCGCCGTAGCTGACAGACCAGTTGTTGTGCTTGCCGGACCCGTTGATGCCCGCAAACGGCTTCTCATGCAGCAGGCAGATGAAGCCATGTTCCTCCGCCTTCTGCTTGAGGATTTCCATCACAAGCATGTTGTGGTCACAGGCGAGATTGAGCTCCTCGAAGAGCGGCGCAAGTTCGTACTGGGCGGGTGCGACCTCGTTATGTCTCGTCTTGGCGGGAATGCCGAGTCTCCAGAGCTCGCGCTCCACGTCGCTCATGAAGCTCAGGACGCGATGCCTGATGCTGCCGAAATAATGATCCTCCAGCTGCTGATGTTTCGGAGGAGGAGCACCGAAAAGCGTGCGTCCGGTCTGCACAAGGTCGGGACGCGCAAAATAGAAGTTCTTATCCACCAGAAAGTATTCCTGTTCGGGTCCGAGCGTGACTTTCGGCATCAGGCCGCCGTTTTCCCCGAAACACTTGAGCAGTCTTTTCACGGCTTTGGCAAGCGCCTGGGTCGATTTCAGAAGCGGAGTCTTCTTGTCGAGCGCTTCGCCCGTATAGGAACAGAACGCGGTCGGAATGCAGAGCGTGGCGCCGTTCGGATGACGCTTGATGAACGCCGGACTGGAAGGATCCCACGCCGTGTAACCGCGCGCTTCAAACGTGGCGCGGAGCCCGCCGGAGGGGAAACTCGAAGCATCGGGTTCTCCGACAATCAGGTTCTTTCCGGAAAATACGGAAATCGCTTTCCCGTTTCCATCCGGTTCCAGAAACGCATCGTGCTTTTCGGCGGTGGCGCCGGTCAGAGGCTGGAACCAGTGCGTGTAATGGGTGGCGCCTTTCTCAATTGCCCACTGTTTCATGGCGTTGGCGACGTCGTCCGCAATGGAGGCATCCAGCGGAGAACCTTCCGTGATCGTCTTATACAGTGTTTTGAACACGGGCTTCGGAAGACGTTCCCGCATGCATTCGATGCTGAACACATCGCTTCCGTAATCGCCGAGTTCAAATTTCGGAGTTCCAGCGGACGTTTCCTTTCGGGCGGCCACTCGTTCAATCGCGTCAATTCTTGTTCTGTTCATGATTCCCAGTCTCCTGATTTCATTTTCACAACGCAGAGTTTTTAACGGTTATGCCGACCATGAAGCAGATGTTATGCCAAATCCCGGCATCCATTGTCTTCCGCGCTGAAAATCATCATCGGCTCTGCTCTTTCTCTTTTCATTTCTTATAATATATCCTGTTTTTTTGAAAATAACAGTAAAAAATGAAAATATTTCATTTCTTACATTTTTGTAACTTTTACCAAAAATTCAAGTACAAAATTGTAACTTTCCCCGGAAGAAAAAGAGAGTTGAAAAGACAAAAAAGAGAAAAGGAAGAAGAAAAAACGGAAAAAGAACCTGTTTTCCAGAAAATAACAAAATTATCACTTTTTTTCTTTTTCGGAAAACTCGTTCTGAAAAAAACTGGCATGAAACCTGTTATGAAAGGATTTCAGCAACGGACAAAACAAACAGGGAGGCCTGAAGTATGGCAAGACAATCGTTTCAAGGACGCCCCGAGCCGCAGAACGGCAGGGGTCTGTACAACTTTCAAAATGAACACGACGCATGCGGCGTGGGACTCGTTGCGGATCTCGACAACCGCCGCTCCCACCGCATCGTCGAAATGGGCGTGGAAGCGCTCCGCAGGCTGATGCATCGCGGCGCCACCGGATACGATCCGGAAACCGGCGACGGCGCCGGTATTCTCACCCATATCCCGGATGAACTTTTCCGCTCGGAAAAAGAACTCGCCGCCGTTCTTCCTCCGCAGGGCGAATACGCGGTCGGAATGCTCTTCCTCCCGGAGAACAAAGCCGAGCAGGAACAGGCGATTTCACTTCTTGAGACCGCGTTCTCGGAAGAAGGCCTCACCATACTTGCATGGAGAGAGGTCCCGACCGATCCCTCCAGCATCGGCAAAGCCGCAAGAGCCTCCATGCCGGTGATCCGTCAGGTCTTCGTCTCGGGAAAAAAGGACAACGCGGAATTTGAGCGTCAACTCTATATTGCGCGCAAAATCTATGAAAAAAAGACCGCCGCGCTGGAGTTTCAGGGCGGACGCCCCTATGTGGTCAGCCTCTCCTCCCGCTCCATCGTCTACAAGGGACTGCTCCTCGCCACGCAGATTGCAAAGTTCTATCCCGATCTTGCCGATGAAAATTACCGCAGCGCCCTTGCAATCGTCCACCAGCGCTACAGCACAAATACATTTCCGACCTGGCCGCTGGCGCACCCGTTCCGCTGTCTGGCGCACAACGGGGAGATCAATACGATCCGCGGCAATCTCAACCACATGAAAGCGCGCGAGCCGGAACTGGAATCTCCGCTCTTCGGAGATGACATCAAAAAACTTCTTCCGATCATACCGGAGGGACAGAGCGACTCCGCCTCTCTCGACAACGTTCTTGAACTGCTTGTCGAAGCGGGCCGCAGTCTGCCGCACGCCATGCTGATGCTCGTTCCGCAGGCATGGGGCAAGGACTACCACATCGGACATGACATCCGGGGCTTTTTTGAATATCACTCCGCCCTGATGGAACCGTGGGACGGCCCCGCCGCCATCGCCTTCTCAGACGGCATCAACGCCGGCGCCATGCTCGACCGTTCCGGTCTCCGTCCCGCGCGCTACACGATCTCCGCCGACCGCACTTTCGTTCTCGCCTCCGAAACCGGAGTCCTCGACATCGCCCCCGGCGCAGTCGTCAAGCACGGCAGGCTCGGCCCGGGACAGATGATCTATCTCGACCTCGAAAACAAGCGGATCCGCTACGACGCCGAAATCAAATCCCAGATGGCGCGTCGCCAGCCCTACCGCCGCTGGGTGCAGGAAAACCGGATCACCATCAACGGATTCCTCGATCAGGCGACCCCCGCAATCGTCGGCATCGACCTGCCCCGCCGCCAGAAACTCTTCGGCTATACCCGCGAAGATCTTGATATTCTGATCTCGGCAATGGCGCAGAACGGTCAGGAACCTGTCGGTTCCATGGGCAACGATGCGGCGCTGGCGGTTCTCTCCGAAAAACCGCAGAACCTCTGCAACTACTTCAAACAGCTTTTTGCACAGGTCACGAATCCGCCGATCGACCCGATCCGCGAAGCCTCCGTCATGAGTCTCATGACCTACATCGGCAATCACGGAAACATTCTCTCGGAATCCCCGAAGCACGCGCATCTGGTCAAAATGCAGCAGCCGATCCTTACCGACGAGGATCTCGGACGCCTCCGCGCCCTGAATCTCCCGGATTTCCGGACGCAAACCATTCCGATCGTTTATCTGCCGGAAACCGGACTCGAAGCGGCGCTCGAACGAATCTGTTCAGAGGCGGAAACGGCGGTCCGCGACGGAAGGAACGTCATCATTCTCAGCGACCGGAATCTCTCCGAAGAACAAATTCCGATTCCATCCCTGCTGGCGGTTTCCGCGGTCAACCGCAGACTTCTGACAGCAGGAATCCGCAGCGGCGCGGGAATCATTCTGGAAACCGGCGAAGCCCGCGAAGTCATGCATTTTGCTCTGCTGCTCGGGTTCGGTGCTACCGCAATCAATCCGTATCTTGCACTGGAAACGGTTTCGGAACTGGTCGGAGAGGGAAAAGTCACCGTTCCGCCTGCGACGGCAACCGGAAATTACATCCATGCCGTCTGCAAGGGACTTCTGAAAATCATGTCCAAGCAGGGCATCTCCACGCTGAGAAGTTTCCGCAGCGCCCAGCTCTTCGAGGCGGTCGGATTAAGCAGAAAGCTCATTGAACGGTACTTCTCCGGGACTGCTTCCCGCGTCGGCGGCATCGGTCTGGAGGAGATCGCGAAAGAGGCCGAACTGCGCTGCGCCCTCGCCCGCGGCGACACTTACGGAAAACCCTATCTGCTCGCCTCCGGCGGACAGTACAAATTCCGCCGCGACGGAGAAAGCCATCTCTGGACCCCGGAAACGATCACCCTTCTCCAGCAGGCGGTCCGGAACTCCGACTACTCCAAATTCAAAGCCTACACCAGAGAGATCAACGAGCGTCAGAAAGGCATCTGCACCCTGCGCGGACTCTTCCGGTTCCGGAAAACCGAACCGGTTCCGCTGGATGAGGTGGAGAGCGCATCGTCGATCGTCAAACGCTTCGTCACAGGCGCGATGTCCTACGGCTCCATCAGCCCCGAGGCGCACACAACAATCGCCAGAGCCATGAACGAACTCGGCGGAATGAGCAACTCCGGCGAAGGCGGCGAAGATCCGGCGCGTTATCTCACCAAACCCGGCGAGATCAGTCTCTGCAGTGCAATCAAGCAGGTCGCCAGCGGACGCTTCGGCGTGACGGCGGAATACCTTGCCAACGCAAAAGAACTCCAGATCAAGGTCGCCCAGGGCGCGAAACCCGGCGAAGGCGGACAGCTCCCCGGACACAAGGTCAATGAACTGGTCGCCCGGGTCCGTCACTCTACCCCGGGAGTCACGCTGATCTCACCGCCGCCGCATCACGACATCTACTCCATTGAGGACCTCGCCCAGCTGATCTGCGACCTGCGGAATGCCAATCCGAAGGCTCGTGTCTCGGTCAAACTGGTCTCGGAACTCGGAGTCGGAACCGTGGCGGCGGGCGTGGCAAAGGCGCACGCGGATGTCGTTCTCATCAGCGGACACGACGGCGGAACCGGCGCAAGCCCGCTCTCCAGCATCAAGCACGCCGGACTCCCGTGGGAAATCGGACTGGCGGAAACCCAGCAGACCCTGCGGTTGAACAAACTCCGCGACCGGATCCGCGTTCAGGTCGATGGACAGCTCAAAACCGGACGCGATGTCGTCATCG
>CALXMJ010000118.1 GCA_944389445.1 uncultured Victivallales bacterium
CGGATTCTGGAAGGACATCGGTCTACCGGTCCGATCGAATATCTCGGAGACACCGTACTCGGATACAGCTACGCCGACCGGAACGATCACTGCGTCATTGCGCTCTGGGATTTCGGTGGAAACATGACCGAAGTCGAACTGCCCGTCGGACGAGCGGAAATCGAAGCTGCCGACATGATGGGCAATCGAAAAACAATCAAGACCGCCGATGGACTCCTCCGCCTGAAACTTTCCGAGGCACCGACTTATATCATCGGAGTCGATCCGAAACTCTGGGGCAGAAACGTCGAAAAGAAGATCCTGACCGATGCGGAATCCCTGCGTGGAACCGTCGGCTCCACCATCCAGCTCACGGGTAAGACCCGTTCCGCCGGAGAACTGCAGCTGATCTTCCCCCGGTCCATGAACCTGAAGCCAGTGATGCAGAAGCTGAAAACGAACGGAAAGTTCACCTTCTCCATTCCGATCCCGGCATCGCTGCAAAACGGGAAATATCCCCTTACCCTCAAACTTCTGGACCGCGGCAGACTTTCCGCCGCAACCGGAATTCTGCTTGAAGTCATGCCACCGATGCGCGTATCGGAAATCCGTCCCTCGTTTGAACGGGGAGAACCCGGAATCGCCGTCACGCTCTCCAATCCGTCGGAGACTCCGCTCGGGGGAGTCATCGAAACGAGGATCACCGGATATCCCGAAGCGCGGAAAAAGGTCCCGTTCCAGCTGAAGCCCGGCGAAACCGGCGTCCGGAAAATCATCTTCCATGATCTGGATCTCAATCCCTTCCGCGTCGTGACAACACAGGTCAGATTCCGTCTCGACTCCGGCTACACCTTCGAGCGCTCCGAAAAGCTGAACTACCTCTCCGCTTCCCATCTGCCCGGAGTCGGAATCAACGGCGATTTCAGCCAATGGATGAACCCGCGACGCCATCCGGTCGATCCGACCCCCATCCGCTCGATCCACTATCATTCGGGCAAAGAGGATCTCCACGCGGAAATCGCCTTCGGCTGGAATGAGCAGTATCTCCTGTTCGATGTCTCCATCACAGATGACATCCGTCTCCAGCCGTTCACCGGATGGAAGATCTGGGATGGCGACTCCCTCCAGTTCGGCTTCGCCAGAAAACGCACAACCAGGGGAAGCGCCAATGAATTCGGCGATCAGTACGACCTCGCATTCAGCGAAATCAATTTCGCCCTCACCTCGAAGGGCGCGGAAGCCGACCGGACCTTCTCCTTCGACAAGGCCCGCTTCCCCTCGGGCGCCGTTTCCGGCACGGAACTTCCCCGCAGGATCACCGCGGCCCGACAACCCGACGGCAAAACAATCCTCCATTATCAAATCGCCGTCCCGTGGAAATTCCTGAATCTGGAAAAAGCGGCTCCCGGAATGACAGTTCACTGGGCGGGAATGGTCAACGACCGCGACGCGGACTCCAGGCAGCAGAAGGATGTTTCCGCTCTCGGAATCTTCCAGCTCAAACAGGCGCCGCCCAGCCGTTTCGGCACCATCGTGCTCAGCCGCTGAACACCGCCATTTCCCCGATCAGCCCGGAACCGCCGCGCAGACGGAAATCCTCAAAAGCGAATCTTCTTTTCGCAAAAGGAATCCCTCTGCGCGGCGCATTGTTTCTTCCCCTTCCCGCTTGAAAACAGAGATCTTTTATGTTATATTATTAGGATACTAATAAAAAAAAGAGTTTATGGAAGATTCGCTGCATTACATGCTTTTATCGGCACAAACGCTGTTTCAGAAAAGTTTTCTGCTCAGTCTGGCGCGGGAAATACCGGAACTGCTGCCGGGACAGCCGAAAGTAATCGACTATCTAATGAGTCATCCGGCCTCTTTCCAGAGGGAAATTGCGGAAGGATGCCTGATCGAACCGGCAACACTCTGTCCGATTCTGGAAAAAATGGAAAATGCCGGACTGATCCGACGGGAAAAAACAGATGGCAACCGGAAAAATTCGGTTGTTTCGCTGACGGACCTCGGCAGAAAAAACGGAAAAAAACTCCGGAATCTGTTCCTCAAAGCAGAACAGGAAGCGTGCGAAGGACTCTCCGCGGAGGAAAAGGAACAGCTGCTGCGAGGTCTGATGCAGATACGGGAAAACTGTCGGAGGGAATGTAAATGAAGCACCGTTTCAGCAGGAGAAAACGTTTTATCCTTTTTTTCATTGGAGTGTTTCTGGCAGGTCTTGGAGTTGCACTGAGCACGCGCCCGGGACTGGGAACCTCGCCGATTTCCAGTCTGCCGTATGTGGTCACGTTCATCACGCCGCTGACGCTGGGAATGACAACGGTCAGCCTCAATATGATCTTCATGTTGATGCAGATTGCGATTCTGCGGAGCCGCTTCCAGTGGACCAGTCTGGGACAGATTCCCACGCTGTTCGCCTTCGGGTTCTTTATTGATCTGGGAATGTGGCTTTCCTCATTCTACATTCCGCAAAGCTATCCGCTCCGTCTCGTGGAAGAACTCCTGGGATGTACTCTGCTGGCAACCGGCATCACATTCCAGCTGATGGCGAATGTCTCCTACATGCCGGGCGACGGTTTCGTCCGGACGGTTTCAGATGAATACGGCATCCCGTTCGGCACTGCAAAAATCTGTTTTGACGCCTCCATCGTTCTTCTTGCAATCCTTCTCTCCCTCTGCTGTTTCCGGAACATCAGCGGCATCCGGGAAGGAACCGTTCTCGCAGCGGTACTGGTCGGTTTCCTGATCCGGACCATGCAGCAGCCGCTCCGATTCATCAAACGGCAGCTCGTAAAGGCATAACCCGCTCCAGCAAGCCCCTTCAGCTGCCGCCCGGCTTTTGTGCCCGGAGGAGGTTCTCTCTTTCATGCTCCAAATATTATTCCATTTTTTTCATAAAAAACAAAAATACCCTCTTGACATTTTTCCCAAAATGGATTATAATTATGATAGAGCGCATAATCATCCCCTGAAAAGAATGACAGCGCATTAACCGCAAAAAATGATAGAGCGCATAATCATCAAAAAAAACGAAACAGGGCAGAACAGATGGCAGGCGTCTTACAGGAAAAGAAACGGAATGTGACTCTTGCGGATATTGCAAGAGAAGTCGGAGTGTCGCAAGCGCTGGTGGGCAAAGTTCTCGGTTCCTGCTCGGGGAACATCCGGGTCAGCAAAAAAACAGCGGCGATTATCGAAGAAGCGGCCAAGCGTCTCAACTACCGGCCGAATCTTTCCGCCCGGATTCTCAGCGGACAGAAAAGCAAACTGCTCGGCGTCCTGATTGATACGCAGCCGCCGCCGGTCCGTTTCCGGACTCTTGCGTACATTGACAGATATGCGGTTGCGAACGGATACCGCATTCTGATCGGCGAGGCGCATGACAGCATCGACAGTCTTTATCAGCACTATCAGAACTTCATGCAGTACAACGCGGACGGCGTCATCTGTCTTGCGCATGACTATCCGGATCAGGCGGACCGGCTCCGGGAACTGTTCCAGCATGTGCACAATATCGTTTTCATTGAAAAACCGGCTCTGGAAAATGCTGTCTGGGTCGATGTGGACCGCGAACAGGCAACATTCGAACTGACTTCTCAACTTCTGACAGAACGGAAACGGGTCGGGCTTATCGCGGAAAATCCGGCTTATTACACGATCCAGCAGCGGCTGGCAGGTTACAGACGGGCGTTTCAGGAGCGCGGAATGGAACCGAATCCGGCTTTGATTCACATGATTCAGAACAAAGAAAAGTCGCTTGAGGAAAGAATGCTCAGAATTGCAGAAGAGTTCGTCCTTCCCGCCCGTCTTGATGCGGTAATTGCGCCGAATGATCTTTCCGCCGCATATCTCATGCGCGCCCTGCTGAAACACAACATCAGAATTCCCGAAAAAATTGCGGTTGCCGGATTCGACAACGAACCCTTTGCGGAAGCTCTTTATCCTAGTCTGACGTCCATTGACGACAACAACGAGCGAATCGGCAGGGCTGCGGTTCAGCTTTTACTGGAACGGCTTGAAACGTCTCCCGTTTCAGGTCCGAAATCCATCCGGATCGTTCCCCGTGTCATCCGTCGGGAATCCGCTTGAATTTATGAATCACGCAAATGACACATACTAAAAAATTCAGAAAGGAAAATACAAACCAGAAAATAAACAACAGCTTCCCTTTTGAATGGACTTCAAAACTTCAAACGATTTCTCAAAAAAAAGAAAGGCACTCCCATGAAAAATTCATTATCGTCACAAAAAGCACCACGGCTTAACCGGATCGTCGCAAAATCACTTCAAAATTTTACATTAATAGAACTTCTTGTCGTAATTGCAATCATTGCAATTCTTGCAGGCATTCTGCTTCCGGCTCTGCAGCAGGCCAGGGAAAAAGCCTATGCGGTTTCCTGCAAAAGCAACATCAAACAAATTATGGTCGGTGTGCTTGCTTATACGACAGATTCCAATGACTATCTGCCGCTCTGCAATCAGGCCTCAGATGTCCAATCCGGAGCAGGAAGAGCAGGACTTTACTGGATTCCAGAGATCTATCCATATGTGGCGGGGAAAGCATATCCTTCTCCCCTGCCTGATGACTTCACTTTAGCCAAAGTCTTCAATTGTGCGGATGCCAAGCCGGAAGAGGTCTGGAAGAAAAATGGAATCACCTGGTCTTCCTACGGATACCCCTGCATTTTTGGAGACTTGCGTTATTATCCGAGACCTGACAACTGGTACAAACCAAGAAAAGTGAACCGTATTTACCATCCAAGCAAGCAGGGTGTTGTTGCTGACGTCGACTCTTACAAAAGAGGAGACCGGAATGAGGATTTCAATGATATGATCGAAAGTTTTACAAATATACCTCTGGTGCGCCATAAAGGGGACACCAACCTCAGTTATGTGGATGGACATGTCGGATCGCGAAAATTTTATAATATAGCTGAAAGCAATGGTCTAACTGACTTTTACAATACCTTCAACCATGTTGCAGGAGACTGGATCTGTCCACAATGCGGAGGAAAATAATTCCCGGGGAATTTCGCTGACCATTTAATACCCAACAATACAGGACTCTTCATGCAGATAATCTATACAATTTTCGCATCCATTCTGATTCTGGGAACGATTTCCCACACCGCCCAGCCGTTCGATCAATACAGATCCTGGCCGCAGGGGAACGGCGGCGGAGTCGTCTACGAACAGGATTTCAGTACAGGAGATCTGAAGACCTTCACCTCGTTTCCGGGATATGAAATCGGCAAATGGGGCTACAACGGCTCTCCCGGTCTCCGTGCAACCCGCAAACAGGGGGATAAATACGGTTTTGTCTCCATCAGGATTCCGAATCTGAAAGCGGGAAAAACGTACAAAGTCTCCATGCTCTGCCGAGGAGAAAATCTTTCCGGCGGAGCTCCTCACGGCTTCTGTATTGAATTCTATGAGAAAAACGGCAAATACGCGGGCGGACTCTACGATGCCCAGCCGATCAGCTCCGACTGGAAGACAATCGAACGCCCCTTTGTTCTGAAGCCGGGACAGGAAGCGCGCGTCTCCCTCTATCTGCGGGACAAAGCCTTCGGAACTCTTTACTACGACAATCTGCGCGTGGAAGAAGTCGGAAACCTCTGGTCCGTTCTTCCCACCCGTCTGCCAGGACTCTCTCTCTGGACAGACGATTCCTCCTTTGAAGTCAAAGCCTCCATTCCCGCCGGAATGAACGCAAAGGACTTCTCCGTCATGGCGACTCTCGACCTGGATGGCAAACGCTATGAAAAACTCCTTGCCCCCGATCAGAAAGGATTCTGCCGCGGCGATTTCGGCACACTTCCCGCAGGCAAGGGCAAACTGGATTTCACTCTGCTCGACAGAAAGAAGCGGAAACAGCTCTGTTCCATCGAGTATCAGATTCAGGTGCGGAATCGCAAGGCGACCTCCGCCAGGGCGGTCACGCTTGACAAACATCAGCGGCTCATTGTCGATGGCAAACCTTTCATGCCGATCGGCATCTATGCCGCATGGCAGGGAAGCGTGAAAGACAAAGACCTGAAACGCATTGCCGATGCCGGATTCAATACGGTTCATCTTTACGGTCTGGCGTGGCATCGGGGACCCGGCAAGCATGCATCGGACATGGCGGGCATCCGTGCCGGAGTGGATCAGGTTCATAAACACGGACTCAAACTTGTTGCCAGTGTCAAGGAACAGCTTCATGGATGGAACCATAAGGTGGACAATGTTTCCGGAAACATTCCGGTTGTACAAAAGCTGGTTTCGGAACTGAAAAATCATCCGGCGATTCTGGTCTGGTATGTCAGCGACGAAGAAGCGCGTTCCCGTGTCCCGGACATCATCAAACTCCGGGAAGCCGTCAGCGCCATTGATCCGGATCACCCGACCTGGACATTGACCTGTTTCTATGATGATCTTGCCTACTACGCAACCTCCGGCGACATCCTCGGAATTGATCCCTATCCGATCAAAGCGGCGCATGGCCCGCAGTCCCTCCGCGAACTGAAGGATGCCCTCGCAGCCGGGGAAGCCACCGGAGCTCCGATCTGGCATGTGCCGCAGGCGTTCAACTGGGCGATTGTCGATAAAAATATGAATGACGAAGCCTTCCGCAAAAGCCGTTTCCTGACACGCGAAGAGGTCCGCACCGCTCCCCTTCTCGGAGCAATCCACGGAGCCAAAGGATTCGTCTTCTACGCCTACTACGACATCACGGAGATGGAAAGACGCGCTCCGGCACGCGGCGAACGCGACTGGAACAATCTCAAGGAAGCCGTTCAGCTCCTGCGCGATCTGGAACCTTATATCATGAGCACGGAGAAGGCGCCGGAGGTCAAAGCGGAAAGCACACCTGCCGGGGAGGTCTATGCCCGCGCGTTTGCGAAAGACGGCAAAGTCCGCGTGGCGGTCGTCTCTCTCGGCAAACCCTGCAAAGCGGTCATTACGGTTCCCGGACAGCCGAACCTGAAATCACGTTTCGGAAAGATCCGGAATCTCGGCGGCGGACGCTATGAGTTCACGGCAAAAGCGATTGATTCCGATCTTCTGGAATAAGAGAACCGCAGAGAAGATTTCTCACGTTGTTTTTTGGGAATACGGAACATAAAAAACGGTCGGATCCCGAAGGAGCGAAAACTCCCCTGCCGCTCTTTCGGAAATCCGGCCGCTCTTTCCGAAGAATACACGGCGGAACAAAAAAGAAAACGGAAAACAGAAAAAGCGGGAGAGATTCCTACATGAATATTGCAAAAAACATTTTTTTCTATGCGGCGATGCTGTTGCTGCTGTCCTCGCTGATCACCTGGTACTTCTCCCCTTCGCGCCAGACAGGAAAGCCGGTGCTGATCTGGCAGACCGGCATCTGCCCCGAACGCTACGAACAGGTGGAACTCTTCCGCAGATGGATG
>CALXMJ010000119.1 GCA_944389445.1 uncultured Victivallales bacterium
GAGGGACTGAAACAGACGGTTCTTCTGCACTCTTCCGATGATGCCGGTCTGATTGCCTCTTTTGAAGCGCAGGGTTCCGGTGAGCAGATTCTGAAAAACCTGAAAACGGAACATCGCGAGTTTGCGCTGGCGCTCCAGCTTTCCGGCACGTTCCCGACCGCCTTCCCGGATGGCAAACCTTCCGCGGCGGCTCCCGCGGAAGAAGGCAAGGAGAAAAAGACCGATGCTTCTGCTGCGAAAAAAGCCGATGCTTCTCTGAAGAAGTCATCCAGACCTGGAGTGGTTGTGCTGGTCGGCGATGCGGATATGCTTTTCGATTCCTTCTGCGTCCGCCAGGGGAATTTCCTCGGGCAGATGATTGCCCAGCCGATTAATGACAACCTCAACTTTGCGCTGAACATGGTCGATCAGCTCAGCGGGGATGAGAATCTGTTTGAGATTCGTGCGCGCGGCACTTCGTCGCGTCCGTTCACCGTGGTGCGGGATCTCCAGGCAAAGGCGGAGAAGGAGTTTCAGGGCAAGATCGTTCAGCTGGAGGACGAGCTGCGCAGTGTGCAGACTCAGATCAACGATCTCCAGCGCCAGCGCAAACCCGGCGAGAAAGAGCTCCTTTCCTCTGAACAGCGCAGAGTCCTGACCGATTTCCGCAAGAAAGAGGTGGAAGCGCGGAAGGAACTCAAACAGGTTCGCCGTCAGCTCCGCCAGGAGATTGATTCTCTGGAAAACACCCTGATTTTTGTGAACATTGCGCTGATGCCGATTCTGGTTGTCCTTGCCGGAATCACGGTTGCGGCGGTTAAACGCAGAAGGAGCTCCCGTTCATGAAGACAAAACATCTTATTCTACTGATTTGCATCGTAATCATACTCGGAATCGTCTATGCGATCCAGCAGAGCTCTCGGAAGGAGAGCGGTAATCCGCTGGAAAAACGGGAACTGGTTCCCGCCGATTTCAGCAGCGACAGTGTCGCTTCCGTCAAACTCGAACGCGAAGGCAAAACCGTCACTCTGAAACAGACCCCTTCCGGATGGGTCGTAGCGGAACGTTTCAGCTATCCCGCCGATGTTTCCAGACTGCGGGATCTTTTTGTCAAATTGTGTGACGCCCGTATCGTGCAGAGGGTTTCTCTGACTCCGGTTCAGGAGAAGGAGCTCTCCCTGACTCCCGAAAAGTCCGTGACCCTGACTTTGGCGGATAAGAACGCGGAAACACTTCAAAAGTTCATTTTCGGTTCGGAGCACAGCGGCAGACAGTCCGCTTCGCAGCCCTTCGCGATGGGCGGAAGTTCCGGACGCTATCTGCTTCTTGCCGACGGCCGCTGTGTTGTGGTGCCGGAAGGATTCCACGAAGTTGATTCCTCTCTGACCGACTGGCTGAACCGCGACTTCTTCCAGGTGTCCGATCTGAAGCGCGCCATCCTGAAACGGAACGGCAGGACCGAATGGGAGCTGACTTTCCGGGACGGCAAACCGGTTCTTGCCGGGACCATTCCGGCGGGAAAAGAACTCGACGAGTCGAAGACCTCCTCTCTGAAAAGCGCTTTCTCCTGGATTCGGTTTCAGGATGTTGCCGATCCGAAGGCCGCTCCGGCAGCCACCGGAATGGACAAGGCTCCGGAGCTTCTGCTGACCGACAGCGATGATCTCGTCTATACGATCCGTCCCGGTGCGGGAAAGGATGGAAAACACTATCTGCGTGTTTCTGTCGTCTGGCAGGGGGAGGCGAAACGGAAAGCCCCTGCCGGAGAGAAGCCGGAGGATAAAAAACGTCTGGATGCCGAATTCGAGAAAACCGTCCGGGAGCGCAAGGAGAAGGCCGCAAAGCTCAACAGGGCTCTCTCCGCATGGACCTATGCGGTCGAGAAAAGCGTCTTTGACAGTGCATCTGCAACGCGCGGCTCGTTCCTGAAAGACAAGCCGAAACCGGAACCGAAGCAGGATGGGAAAAGTCCATCTGTAAAACCGGTCAAATGAATGACTTCCGGAGTCTCCGCATGCTGTTGCGGAGTCTCCGGCATCCGCCGGAAGGGAAGACTGCGGAAGAATCAGCGCAGTTCTTCTTCCGTCGGCGGTTCGAATTGCCGATACCACGCTTCGAGATTTTCCCTTGAGATGCGGAAGACCGGCTCGGTTCCGACCATCTTGTTCCGTTTTTCCAGCCGTTCCCGGAGAAGTTCAAAAGAACACTCCATAAAATGGATTTTGAAATCCGCTCCGATTTCCGCCGCCTTTCTCCTGAAATCCTCCCGTTCGACTTTTGCCCAGCAGCCGAAATCAAGAATAACATCAATTCCGAGAAGCAGAACGCTCCGCGCGGTTTCCCACATGATTGCTTCGATTGTGGAATGACGGGTGTTGTGTTCGTGATCGTCCCCATCGTTTTTGAAGTCGTTTCCGAAGAGACGCAGATGCCATTCGTCGGTGGTGAGACGGAGTGCGGGAAGAGTTTGTTCGAGGCGTCTGGCCTCCGTGGTTTTTCCGCTGCCGGGAAGACCGACCATCAGATGAAGTGTTGCCATTTCCGGGGTGATCCGCTGTTGTTCCGAAAAAAGACTGGGAGAGTGTCCCATCTCCCGGTCCTGTGCTTTCTGAAGGGAATGTTTATTCCTTCTCGCCGAAATACTTCTGACTCATCAGAAGGTTGTCGATCATTGCGATTTGAGTATGCATCAGATCGGGCGAGTAGACGGCGCGCTTCTGTGCGATTCCGCCTTTTTCCATGGCCGCGGCGAGGAACTTGTTCGCGGCATAGAGATCATCGAGGGTCTCGCGGACATTGAAGCGTCCGGGAGAGGTCGGCAGCGGGGGCCAGCGGGAGTCGGAAACGTAAGCGCTGGCAAGAGCTTTCATTGCGTTGTCGAGTTCGATGGCGTCGCCGCCCTTAGCCCGGACCGCTTCGATGCCGTCGAAGATGTTGCGGCAGACCGGATCCAGAATCCGGGAGTAGGAGGTGTTGGCCCATGCCTTGGCGGTTCCGCCGTGCCAGGCAACGCCGTTTTCAATGCAGTCGATGCGGTCGTTTTCGATGATTGTCTTAGCCGAGTCGATCACGTCCGAGGGGGTGGAGAGCTCATAGCCGAGCGCCTTTGCGTTGTCGAGGAGTTCTTTGAAGCGTCCGACGCTGGCGGGTTCCGGTTCAAAGAAGCGCGCCTGATTGAACTGCTTCACATAGAAATAGGCAGAGGTGCCGATGTATTCGGCGTCTTCCGCATACGGCATGATGAAGGAGCCGCTCTGTTCGATCCGGCTCTGCCAGTTGCGGAGCATCGCGGTGATTTCGGAAAGCTGGACGGGATCTTTGCGCATGCCTTCCGTGGCGCCCATGAGATACCAGAGCATCGGATTGGCCATGCAGTCGGAACGGAAGATCATTTTGAGTCCGTTCGGCGCAACGGACGGATTGGTCAGATAGCGCAGGAACTGGGGCTTGTCCTTGATGTACTCTTCAATTTTGAAGAGATGGTTTTTGTTGCTGTGTCCCTGGACATCGTATTTGAGTCCGGTGG
>CALXMJ010000120.1 GCA_944389445.1 uncultured Victivallales bacterium
CAAACAAGCAATTCTCAAGGAATACCGGTCATGAAACAAACTGTCTGGCTGATGCTGGCAGAACGGAACGCACCCGACCTTTTCTTCGCGGTGAGTTCGGTCTGCAATCTCGCCCGGAACAGCGGCGTGCTGTTCAGCTCTTACTTTGAAACAAGACGGAACGGCCAACTCTTCGCGGAAAGCGGTTCCACAATTCCCGGCGGACACCATTTTCAGGATTTCAATTATCTGTGCGCCGTTGCCGATGTCAAAGTGATCCGATATGGAAACGCATATGTATTTGCCTCCTCCATCCGGAATTTCGGACTGGAAGTCATCGCGGAGGCGGAACGTCCCGCGGAACTGTACCGTCAGCTGCTTCATTACACGGGCGGCACTTTCCAGCCGGAAACGCTTTATTTCGGACTGAACCATCCGATCCGGAACGGAAAAGGACAGGAACTCCGTCCGGAACCTTATCAGTATCCGGAAATTCTGAACACCGGCGCCCTCGCCTTCTCCCCTTCCGACGGAGAAGCGGCAAAAGAATTTTACGCCGAAGGAATGGCGGTCCGTTCCTGTTTCTGCTCGCCGGAGGAGAACGACGCCTTGCGGAAACTCTATCCGCAGCTGGAGATCATCGACCGGATCCAGCCGGACGATGACTGGAGAACCGTCACGCTCCGCATCGCGGAACGGTGGAAACACAAGGCGAAAAGCGTCTTTTTCGGCGATCCCGATGCACTCTTCTGCCGGATTCCCGAGGAAGCCCGCAGAGAAAGCGTCGCTCTCTACGCTCCGGCGGTTCATCCGGCCCCGAAAGAGATCAAGGTCAGTTCCTATATCGAAGGGCACTCCGCGGCGGCGGAGGATACGGCTCGTCTGGCACGGGAGATCGGGAACCCGGTCCTCTGCGGCCGTCAGACTCTGGATGGAGATATCCTTCTCTGGTCGCGGAGCGGACTCTGTATTCAGATCGTGGATCCGAACCGTCCCGCATTTCCGGTCATCGACGAGTTTCCGCAGGTCTGGACCAGGACGAAAGACGAAGACCGGGATTTCTTCGAGGACTCCATCTCCGACGCCACCTTGCGCCAGTGGGCACATGAGGGGAAACGTCTGACCACCCTCCTCTGGCACTCCGGCGAAATCGCCCACAATGAAGCCATGATCAATCTTCTGGAATGTGCCGCGATCAACAAAGTGAAAATGGGAATCGGCGTTCATGCGCAGCGTTATGAAACCTGTCCGCAGCTCTGGGAGCTGATCCGCATTCCGGAACGGCTCGGCGGCTCCATGGAGTTCATCGAACCGCTTCTCTACTCGGGAGGACTCGGCATCGCGGCGGAAATCAATCTGCCGCAGGAATCCCTCGTCGGACTGATCCGGGAAGCGAAAGAGCGGATCAGACGGATCGCCGGCGACGACGCCGTCCCGCGCGGTCACTACTGTTTCCTCGATTCCGACACCGAAACCCATCTGAAATACCGCTCCGAAATCTGGGACGCCATCGCCGAGGCGGGAATGCGTTACAACATCTCCGCCTGTTCGCCGGGACGCAACAGAATTCTGGCGGAAAAAAACGGATATCTCGTACTGAACCAGTCCTGCCGGGTGCTGGAAAGCTCTTCCCCGTTCGTGCGGATTACCACGGCGGAAGATGTCCGCCAGCGGAGCTGTCCGATCTGTCCGGGCTGGATGATCGCCACTCTGGATGCGCCGGTCATTGCCTTCAATCCCTACATCTGGCGACAGGGACACCGGTTCATGGAACTGCTCAATGCCATCAAAACGGGGGGCAGTCAGATCAATGTCAAGCCCTCGACCATCGCACGCTACGCACGGATTCTGGAGGAGGAAGGTTTTCTCCCGCCCGCCGGACCGCTGATTTGATTTCGGGAGAAGAAAAATGAAAACAATACAGGAAACACTGGAAACGGAAATTTCGGCGGAAACAGATGTGCTTGTCTGCGGAGGAGGCCCCGCCGGATGCGCGGCGGCAATCGCGGCGGCAAGAAACGGATGCAGCGTCATTCTGACGGAATATCAGGGATTCCTAGGCGGAGTCCCGGCAGCGGCCGGTGTCAACGGAATCGGAACATTCTACTGGGATCTTGACGGACGCGTCCTCATCTCCGGAATTCCGCAGGAACTCGTCAGCCGGATCTATCTGGCAAGCGACGGAAACAAAGAGTTCCTGAAAACCATCTTCACCCCCCGCGAAGGCGCACCGGATTACAAGGAGACTTTCGGAGGATTCTTCCTGAACAGCAATCCGGAAATGGTGAAAATCATTCTGGATGAGATGATGCGGGAAGCGGGAGTCCGTGTTCTGCTGGAAACGCAGGTGGTCCGGCCGCTCATGGAAGGTAAAAAAGTGATCGGAGCCGTTACGGAATCGAAGTCCGGACGAAGGGCGATCCTCGCCGGAACCGTCATCGACTGCACTGGCGACGGAGATATCGCCGCCCGCGCCGGTGCCGAATTCGAAACCGGACGCCCCGAAGACCATCTCTGCCAGCCGATGAGCCAGATCTTCGTCACCAGCGGCACAAATTATCCGGAACTCTATTACGGCACCGGTGAGGACCCCGATCCCAATCCCCTCACCCGCTTCCGTTTCCGCGGAGCCGTGAAGGACGCACGGGAAAAAGGCATCCTCAAGGAGAATCCCAACGACATCCTCTGCGCCGCCACCCCGCTCTCGCGAAACGATCCAACCGTGCGGGCGGTCAACTTCACCCGAATCCAGAAGTATTCCGCTCTCGACACGGATCAGAAAAGCGCCGCCCTCGCCGCCGGACGGAGACAGGTTCTGGAAGCCATGCGCTTCATCCACTCCTATGTTCCCGGCGGAAGCAATGCCAAACTGGCGCAGATCTATACCACAATCGGCGTCCGGGAGAGCCGCCGGATCACCGGGGAGTACCGGCTGACCGCCGATGATGTCATGCAGGGACGCAGATTCCCCGATTCCATCGCCCGCGGTCTCTATCTGCTGGATATCCACAATCCGGACAAAGTGGGAGTCCCTTCCACGCTGATCCGTCTGAAACAGCCTTACGACATTCCGTTCCGGATTCTGGTACCGCGCGGACTCGAAGGAATTCTCGTGGCGGGACGCTGCGTGTCGACGGATCACATCGCGCTCTCAAGCTGCCGGATCATGTCCCACTGCATGGCGATGGGCGAAGCCGCCGGAACCGCCGCGGCTCTGGCAAAGCAGACCGGAACCGCCGCCGGACTCGTCGATCCGGAAGCCCTGCAATCGCTCCTCTCCGCCAACGGAGCCAATCCCCGCGGCCCGGCGGAAGGATAAGGCATCCAGCCAGAAACAGACACCAATCCGATTCCCCGGCAGATGGAGACAAAAACCATCCGCCGGGGAATCTCTTTTCAAAACAAATCTTCCTTTCTCTCTCCCGGTTCCAGAATATCTTCCAGGAAAAAATTAAAAAAAAGAGAGAAAAAACTCTTGCTTTATCAGGATACCTAACATATAATAAAAATAGACCAAATGAAAAAAAGTCGGAGTTGCAATGCTGAAAAAAGCCCCAAAACGTGATCAGCTTTATGAATCGCTGAAAAACGCAATCACCGGGGGAACCTATGCTCCGGGAAGTCAGCTGCCGAAAGAGGTGGAATTTGCGGAAGAACTCGGAGTCTCCCGCAAGACGCTCCGTCACGCACTGGAACGGCTCGAAAACGATCATCTGATCGAACGGCTCAGAAGCAAGGGAACCTTTGTACATTTCCACCGCTATCTTGTGCTTGCAGACAACAATCAGGATCTCTGCATGCCGTACAACTACATTATACCGGGAATCATCCGGACTGCGGAACGAATGGGATGCGCGGTTTCCATCTGCGCCTTTTCCGAACTGGAAAATCTGACGGAAGAGCAGGCAATCGCCAGCATCACAGGTCAGAAAAACGCAGGCTGCATCGTCATCACCAACAAAATTGACGAGAATACGCGCATCTACCAGCAGCTGAAGCATCTGCCGCTGCCGGTGGTGCTGGCGCACGGGCATCCGGCGGATCACAGTTTCACTCACTGGCCGACCGTCGCCTACGAAGAACGGGCGGCATGGCGCGCAGCACTGATTTATCTCAAGGAACTGGGACACAAAAGAGTTGCCGCGGGCTGTCATCGCCAGGATTTAAAGGAAATCCGCGGTTGGAAGCGAGAAGACTTCCTTGCAATGCTCGGAGAGATTGGGCTGGATACGGATCCGAATCTGCTGTTTTCCCTGAAAGTTCAAGGAGAAAACGCTGACCAGGCGATGCATCGTCTGTTCCGGGAACAGGAGCCGCCGACAGCGGTCCTCTGTTTCAGCGATTTCTGGGCGCCGCATATCTACCGCAGTCTGGAAAAGTTGAATCTGCGAGTTCCGGAGGATGTTTCCGTCATGGGATTCTGCGGAGCCCCCATGGGGCGCTATCTTTCCCCGACCCTCTCAACCATTGATTTCCAATATGAAAAAACCGGGGAACTGGCTCTGCGGATGCTTCTGGAACCCGGGCACTCGCCGCTTGAAATCGTCGATTTCAAACTGGAGGTCCGGAAAAGTACAAAGGACTGTGAATCATAAGAATAAAACGCATTCAGGAAAGGATTATGAAAATGAAAGCTCTTCAAGAACAAAAAGGAAGTCCGGCAAGTACGGTGCCAGCAGGAAGGAAAAAGAGTTCTATTTTCACATTAATAGAACTCCTGGTCGTAATTTCAATCATAGCAATTCTTGCGGCAATGCTGCTTCCTGCACTCAACAAGGCGAGAATCAAGGCGAGATCCGCAAACTGTGCCGGAAATTTGAAGAATATCGGACTTGCCCTTCTGACCTACAGCGGCGATTTCAACGACTATATGGTGCTGCCCTGTCAGGCGGACATCTCGGGACAAGGCAGCTACGACACCGATCGCTGGCACATGGTTCTCTGGAACTGCGGTTATCTGAAAATGAACAAAGTGCTCTATTGTCCCGAAGCGGCTGGCAGGGGAAATGTGTACTACGGCAAAAGTCATGCTCTTCCCTGGTGGAAAACAGGGAATGTGTACGGAGTCAACCGGGCAACCTTTATCTATAACTGGAGCATCAAACGCAGAATCAAACTGACGGAAGTGAAACGTCCCTCAAGCCGGATCTATGCGGCAGACAGCATTTCCGGCGTGGAGGGAGCAAACTACATGAGACACTCGCTTGATGTTTCCAAAACAAGCAGCTATGATGCGGTTTTTTTCCCTTATCACGGGTTTGACTGCAATATGGTCTGGGTCGATGGACACGTCTCCTCCATCCGTGCCGCAACGCCGACACGCACAGGAGTCTGGGATGTGCTT
>CALXMJ010000121.1 GCA_944389445.1 uncultured Victivallales bacterium
CGTCAGGCGTGTCGCGGCGGTAGCAGCGTCCCGGAGCGACGATCCGGACCGGCGGCTTCCGGGCGAGCATCGTCCGGATCTGCACCGGAGAGGTGTGGGAACGCATCAGGCGTCCGTCCGCGAAAAAGAAGGTGTCCTGCGGACTGCGGGACGGGTGATCCGGCGGCGCATTGAGCGCATCAAAATTGTTGAAGACCGTTTCGATTTCCGGTCCGCCCGTGGCAAGGAATCCCATTCTCCGGAAGATGGCGCAGCATTCGTCGAAGGTCTGGCTGATCGGATGCTGTCTTCCTGCATGCCATTTGCGTCCGGGCAGCGTGACGTCGAGTTTCTGCGCTCCTGCTTCCGCGGCTCCGGCAAGCGATTCGCGCGCGTGTTCGATCATGGCCAGAAGGTTCTGCTTTGCTTCGTTGAAGGCCTTGCCCGCCTCGCGCTTCTGCTCCGGCGGAACTTTGCCCATCAGGGGGCCGAGCGCGGTGAAGGAGCCGTTCCTGCCGATGGTTTTCGCGCGGACTTCTTCGACATCGGATTCGGTTTTGGCGGAAGCCAGCGCCTGTCCGGCCTCCGCGACGATGCTTTGGATTTTTTCCAGCAGTTCCATAGTATTCTATCCTGTTCTGTTGATGTTTTGACTGCATTCTCTCCGGAATCGGCCCCGTTTCAGACCAACTCCGGAGAAAACGCATTCCGTCGGAAAAGCAAAACGCGCGGCACTCTTTCTGGAAAAGAGCCCGCGCGGGTGTCCGTTGTCAGACGAATGTTCAGCAGGCTGCTTTTGCTTTTTCAAGCAAAGCGGTAAACGCTGCGGCATCGTTGACGGCCATGTCGGCAAGAACTTTGCGGTTCAGCGTGATTCCGGCTTTCTTGAGCCCGTTGATGAATTTGCTGTACGTGAAGCCCTGCTGGCGGCATGCCGCATTGATACGGATGGTCCAGAGACCTCTGTACTGACGCTTTTTCTGTTTGCGTCCGATATAGGCATTGGCATCCGCTTTATCAATGGCGTCGTAGACGGTACGGATCTGTTTGCTGCTCGCACCGTAGAAACCTTTGGCGCGATTCAACGCTCTGTTACGGCGTTTTCTGGAAGGTACTGCGCATGTGACTCTCATGATTTATCTCCTTGTTTTCCGCTCAACCGTAGGGAAGAGCTTTTTTCAGACGCTGGGCTTGGCTGGAGGGAAGCATTCCGTCAGCTCTCATCTGACGTTTTTTCTTTCCGCCTTTTCCCGTCATGAGGTGTCTGCGGCCCGGCTTTGTGATCATGTACTTGCCGGTGCCGGTGCGTTTGACGCGCTTGGCAATACTTTTTCTTGTTTTCAGCTTTGGCATCGTTTTACTCCTTTCAGAGGTTGTTTGTTCCCCGTTGCGGCAGACGCCGATCGGCCGCTTCCGGTGTTCGCGTTCACTTGACTGGATTGTAAGTGACGCAGATATTTCTTCCGAGAAGTTTGCCGGGGGCTTCCAGAACACCCTTGTCCTTCAAACTTTCCGTGATTTTGTCCACCAGCTCGAATCCCTTCTCCGGGTGCGCCATTTCGCGCCCTTTGAACATGATTGTAACCTTGAGCTTGCTTCCTTCCTGCAGAAACTCAATTCCATGCGCAATCTTGAACTCATAATCATGAGTGTCGATGTTCAGGCGGAATTTGATTTCCTTGACCTTCTGCGCCTGGTTGTGTTTCTTCTGATCCTTCATTTTCTTCTTCTGCTCATAGCAGAGCTTTCCGAAGTCCATGATGCGGCAGACCGGGGGATTGCTTCCCTCGGAAACCATGACCAGATCAAGTCCGGCATCTTTTGCCTTCAGGCATGCCGGGCCGAGTTTCATTATGCCGAGCTGTTCCCCATCCGCCGCAATGACGAGCAGATCGGTGTCCGCATAGGCACGGTCGTTATATTTCAGCAGCTTAGCGATAGCAGGATCCTCCTGTTTTAATGGTTTGTCGCTTTCCTGTGACAATCGGGTAATATAGCACCTTAAATCTTATTGTCAACATCTTCCTGAAGTTTTTTCACGAGCGTATCGAAATCCATCTGCCCGAGCTGGTCCTCTCTGCGGGAGCGGACGGAGAAGGAGCCCGTTTCCAGTTCCTTGTCGCCGACGACCGCCATGTACGGAATGCGCATGTTGCGCGCTTCCTTGATTTTGGAACCCATGCTCTCTTTGCGGGTGTCGCAGGAGACGCGGAAGCCGAGCTTCCTGAGCTTCTGGTCCGCTTCGAGGCAGAACTCGTGCTGCCGTTCGGAGATCGGGATCAGACGGAGCTGCTCCGGAGCAAGCCACATCGGGAACACGCCCGCGTAGTGCTCAATCAGAATTCCGAAGAAGCGTTCGAGTGAACCGAACAGCGCACGGTGGACCATGTACGGCTGATGACGCTGGCCGTCCTCGCCCACATACTGAAGGTTGAAGCGTTCCGGAAGGTTGAAGTCGAACTGAATGGTCGAGGTCTGCCATTCGCGTCCGATGGCGTCCTTGACCTTGAGGTCGATTTTCGGGCCGTAGAATGCGCCGCCGCCTTCGTCAACTTCGTATTCAAGACCACATTTTTCGATCGCCTGAACCAGAGACTTCTGCGCCTGTTCCCAGCGTGCGGGTTCGCCGACCGCCTTTGCGGGCTTCGTCGAAAGATACGCTTTGATCTCTTTGAAGCGGAAGGTCTTCCAGATGTAGAGACAGAAGTTCAGAACCTCCATGATTTCGCTTTCGATCTGTTCCGGGGTGCAGATGATGTGGGCGTCGTCCTGCGTGAATCCTCTGACGCGCATGAGTCCGTGGAGCACGCCGCTCTTTTCATAGCGGTAGACCGTTCCGAGTTCCGCCCAGCGGCAGGGCAGTTCGCGGTAGGAGCGCGTGCGGCTCTTGTAGATTTCAATGTGGAACGGGCAGTTCATCGGTTTGACGTAATAGTCGAAGCCGTCGATGTCCATCTTGGAGTACATGCTGTCCTTGTAGAAGGAGAGGTGCCCGCTGGTTTCCCAGAGCTGACTGCGTCCGATGTGCGGCGTGTAGAGCAGATCGTAGCCGTTGTTGATGTGTTCCGCACGCCAGAACGTTTCGATGAGGTTGCGGATGAGCGCTCCGCGCGGATGCCACAGGACAAGTCCGGGGCCGACGGTCTCGGAGATGCTGAACAGATCCAGTTCCTTGCCGAGTTTCCGGTGATCGCGCTTCCTGGCTTCCTCCAGGCGCTGGAGATAGTCTTTCAGCTCCTGTTTCGTGGGGAAGGCGATTCCGTAGAGACGCTGGAGCATCGGATTGGTCTCCTTGCCGCGGTAGTAGGAACCGGCGACGGAGGTCAGTTTGAACGCTCCGATCTGGGAGGTGCGTTCCACGTGCGGACCGCGGCAGAGGTCAAGAAAATCGCCGCAGCGGTACATCGTGATGACGCTGTCTTCCGGAATGTCGGCGAGACGTTCCAGCTTGTATTTCTGATCCGCAAGCAGTTTTTTCGCTTCTTCGCGTGTGACTTCGATCCGTTCAAACGGGTAATCCGCCTTGACGATCTCCGCCATCTTCTCCTCGATCTTCGGGAGTTCCTCGACATTGATATGTTCCGGAATATCGAAATCGTAATAGAAGCCGTCATCCGTACTGGGGCCGATATCGAATTTCGCATCGGGATAAAGCTGTTTCACGGCTGCCGCCATCACATGGGAGGCGCTGTGCCGGAGGGTTTCAATGGGAAACTGCATTTTCTGTCCTTTCTTGAAAATAAAATTTTACAATCATCCTTATAATATATATGCCCTTTTGTGCAGAGGCAAGCGGATTTCATGGAAATTTGGAAAACTTGCCGCTCTCCTCTTGTTGAATGCAGATGGAGAAATAATCATATTGATCTTTTTTGTTTTTTGATTTTTATTTTCCCGGGGATACATTTATCCGGGAAGTCGGCTGTGTCCGCATCCGCAGGGAGGGCGATGATTCCGGATGGAAGCATGAGCTGGAGCTTGTCGATTCTGAAAATGGTTCCGCCCGAACTGCTCGTTTGAAAAAGACGTTTGCGAACACGGATCTTTCCGATTCCCTCTGGACGGTTCGGGAAGAGTCCGGCGGCAAATCCTGAAAAAAAAGGAAATCCTCTTCGTTTTCTGTTTGCTTTTTCCTTATCAATGCTATACAGTGAAATAGAGTGTTATCCTCCCCTGTTGAGGAATGGCTGAATGCGGTATTCGCCGCGCTTGTTTTGAAACGGACGCATGGGGAGAGCCGTCCGGTCGGCGAGCCTCGCACTCAAATAATAAAAAAGGATGTGGAAATGGCAAACAAAGAGGACGTGAAATTTCAGCACGATTTTATCGGCAACACAAGAGAAAGGGCATCGGAGCGCGCGAAAACCTTCCGGCGGACGGAGCATCCGGATGCGCAGTGGTATCCCGGAGCGGGACTCGGAATGTTTATTCACTGGGGAATTTCCAGTGTCGCGGGATGTTTGGATCTCTCATGGGGCATGATCAAATCTCCGGCGGGAGGCGCGGAGAAAAATGTGGCTCGCTACGGTCTGCCGGCCCGGGGACTGCATGTCTCCCCGAACCATTACTGGGCGCTTGCGGAGAAATTCACGGCGGACCGCTACGATCCGGACAAATGGCTCCGCGCCGCTGCCGCCGCAGGAATCAAGTACTGCGTCATGACGACAAAACATCACGACGGTTTCGCTCTCTGGCCGAGCAATTACGGCGATCTCAATACGAAAAACTATCTGGGCGGACGTGATCTCGTCGGCGAATATGTGGCGGCCTGCCGGAAAAACGGACTGAAAGTCGGCTTTTACTACTCGCCTCCGGACTGGCGCATGGATCGGGACTACATGAACTTTTCCCGCGATCCGGAACATCCGGTTCTCGGAGTCGATTATACGCCGGTCACGCCGAAGGAGAAAACCCCGGAACACGATGAGGAACTCCGCCGCTACCGCCGCGGCCAGATCGAGGAACTGCTGACCCGCTATGGCAAAATTGACTACTTCTGGTTCGACGGGTTCGGCGAAGAATGCATTTCCTTTGAGCGCATGCGCGAACTTCAGCCGCAGATCGTGGTGAACGATCGCGGGATGCTCTGCGGCGATGTGGTCACGATCGGCTCCGAGGGCGGAATGCCGAAGGAACGACGTCCGGGAAAATGGTGGGAATACTGCGACGTCTTTGCCGACGGTGCCTGGGGATATCTGGATTACGAAGTCTACAAGCCCGCCGGATGGTTCCTCGCGGAACTGGGAAAGGCGCGTTCCTGGGACGGCAACTTCCTGCCGAATGTCGCGCCCGATTCCCACGGGGAGCTTCCTCCTCAGTATTATAAGCGCATGGAACAGATCGGCGCATGGATGAAGGAGAACGGACGTGCAGTCTACGGCGTCCGCGGAACCCACTGGCCGGAGAAAAGCAATATGCCGATCACTGTGAACGGCGACACATGGTTCATTCACGCAACATGGCTTTGCGATTACCCGATCGTTGTAAGCGATGTTGAAAAACCTGCCTCTCTGCGCTTGAAGGGCGAGGATGTGCCGTTCCGCTACGAGAACCGCACTCTGACCTTCGAGGTGCCATGGCACCTGAAGTCCAATGTGACGGATATTGTGGAACTGAAGTTCTGACGGATTCCGTCTTATGCTCCGGGAAAGCGGTGGAGTCCTCTTCCCGGAGCATTTCTTTTTTCAGGCTTGACCGATTTTGCCGGGAGAAAGAATTATTCCATATCTGAGGCCTGTTCGTACATGTGTTCCATGAATTCGCGATAGGAGAATGGAAGGCCGACCGATTCCGCCAGCGCGAGAAACGCATCAATGACTTTTTCCTGATCCTGAAACTCTTTCTGAAATGACAGCGCTTTCCGCTGCAGTTCCTTGTCCGCTTCCAGCAGCTGATAGAATGCGATAATATTTGCTCTGCTCATGTGATCTCCTTTTCGGTAATGTGAAATACTATACCGTGTTTTGTCTTTCTGCGCAAGTATGCAGGGAAAGAAGGAGGGGAAGGCGTGATATTTTCCGTTCCGGGAAAAGAGGATTTATTTTTTTCCGGGAAACGGATTTGTATTTTCCGCAGGGAGAATGCACATTACCGGAGTTGATTTGTCTATAAACAGGGATAGGGATGGCATGTCGTTTTTCAGGACACTTTTCAGAAGCCGCCGATTCAGAATTTTTCTGATCTGGGCGGGAGGCTGTCTCCTTGTGCTGGGGATTGCGGATTACCGCTGGGAGACGCACGGCATACCGGAGGCTGCTGTCCGGATGATTCAGCGCCAGTTTGCCGCGCATGGACTGCGGTTCGAGGCGGATTCCGTGCGCGCCGGAGTCTGCGGAGGAATTGTTCTGCGGAATCTGACGGTGGATGGCGGAAGCCGATTCCCTTCTCTTTCGGCGGCGGTTCTGCGGATGGATCTTTCCCTCTCAAAAGTTTTTCAGGGAATTTTTCTTCCCATTACATTTGAACTGAAGCATGGGACGCTCTCGTTTCCGTTGTTCCCGGAATTCGGGGAGGAGGCGGCATGCGACAATCTTGTCATTTCCGGCGTGAACGCTTTTGTGACGGGGGAACCGGGAATTCTCAGGGTCCGTAAAGCGGAGGGATCTTTGAACGGCATCCGGTTTTCGATGACGGGTTCCATCGACAATCTGCTCCATTATTCCGGCATCCGCGGGGTGGAGTCGGTGCGGGAACTTTTCG
Source organism: uncultured Victivallales bacterium (assembly GCA_944389445.1). Classification (GTDB taxonomy): domain Bacteria; phylum Verrucomicrobiota; class Lentisphaeria; order Victivallales; family UBA1829; genus UBA1829. The sequence continues at coordinate 6,679 of CALXMJ010000121.1, forward strand.
CCTCGGAGAAGCAGGAGACGGAAAAAAGTGGCGATGCCGCACGCTATTCCGGTTTTCTGAAGCGGATTCCCCTGGAAT
>CALXMJ010000122.1 GCA_944389445.1 uncultured Victivallales bacterium
GGCATGAACTCCACAACAGCGACCCGGATTCCGCGAACATGAAGGGAGTGCGCATTTTCCAGCCCCAGCAGACCGCCGCCGATGACAGTCGCCGTCTTCGCCGTTTCCGCCGCAGCAAGGAACCGTCCGACATCCGCAAATGAACGGAGAGTCATTGAGGGCTGCGCACCTTCAATCGGAGGCAGGGAAGCCGACGCTCCGAGCGCCAGAACCAGCTTGTCATAGCCGAGGGACAAACCATTGGAAAGAAGAACCGTTTTCTTTTCAGAATCGAAAGAAAGGGCAGTCGCGCCGCTGACCGTTGAAATATCCGACGCCTTCATTGCCTCAGGGGAAGAAAGGATCAGTTTTGCCTCAGGAAGTGTTCCGGCAAGGGTTTCCGGAAGACGCATCCGCGAATAAAGGCCGAGACCTTCTCCGTCAATCACGGTAATTTCCGTCCGGGAATCCAACTCCCTCAATCTTTTCGCTGCGGTAAACCCTGCAATTCCGCATCCGATAATCACGATCTTCATAAACGCACCTGATGTTTAAAATACCAATGGAGTGAAATATAGAATTCATTTGTGGAAAAATCCAATCATTTTTCCAAAATAAAAGGAAAAAACTTTTCCGGCAAATGGAAAATAAAAGGGATGAGAAACCGTGCAAAAAAAACCGGTCCCGTGAAAGGAACCGGTTTTTCTGAGTGCGGCAGAACGATCAGACGGTCTTTCCGCTGATGACGCCGTGGCCCTTGAATGTACGGGTCGGGGCGAATTCGCCGAGTCTGTGTCCAACCATGTTCTCGGTAATGAAAACAGAGACGAACGTCTTGCCGTTGTGGATATTGAACGTATGACCGACGAAATCGGGAATAACCATGGAACGGCGGGACCAGGTTTTGATCGGAGCCTTTTTTCCGGATTTGGCCATTTTCTCGATCTTTTCGATCAGGAAATAATCCACAAATGGACCTTTTTTGATTGATCTTGCCATTATTTCTTCCTCCGTTCAACAATGAACCGTTTGCTGTTCTTTCTCGGGCAGCGGGTCTTTTTGCCTTTGGCCAGCTGACCCCACGGGGAGACGGGATGACCGCCGCCGCTGCTGCGTCCTTCACCACCGCCCATCGGATGGTCGATCGGGTTCATTACAACACCGCGGACATGCGGTCTGAATCCGAGATAACGCTTTTTACCGGCTTTGCCGAGGGAGATGTTCATGTGGTCGACGTTGCCGACAGTACCAATTGTCGCTTTGCACGCGAGATTGATCAGCCGGACTTCCCCGCTGGGCAGCTTGACCTGGGCATAATCACCGTCCTTGGAACGGAGAAGAGCGACCTGTCCCGCCGCGCGAACCAGTCTTGCACCCTTTCCGGGAACCATTTCCACATTGTGGATTTCCAGACCGACAGGAATATTGCGGAGCGGAAGGGCATTTCCCGGCTTGATTTCACACTTTTCGCCGGACATCACTGTCTGTCCGACCTCAAGTCCCTTGGGAGCGAGGATGTAGCTTTTCTCGCCGTCGGCATACGCAAGAAGCGCGATGAAAGCGGAACGGTTCGGATCGTACTCGATCTGCTTTACAACGGCGGGGACGCCATCCTTGCCGCGTTTGAAGTCGATCATTCTGTAACGGCGCTTGTTTCCGCCTCCGCGGAAACGAGTCGTGATACGTCCGACGTTGTTTCTTCCACCGCGGGAATTTTTCCCTTTGGTAAGGGTCTTTTCCGGTGCGGTGCGGGTGAGCTCGGAATAGTCGAGAACCGAGATGAATCTGCGGCTTCTCGTAAACGGTCTATAAGATTTTGTAGGCATGTTGCATTACTCCCTGTTAAGCGAGGTCGATTGAGCCTTCGGCAAGGGAGATCACAGCTTTTTTCCAGTCGGGGCGTTTGCCCGGAATGGGGGATCTGCCGGAACGTTTCGGCTTGCCTTTGCAGTTCAGGATATTAACAGACTTCACCTTCACGCCATAGATGGTCTCTATTGCGTCGGCGACCTCAAGTTTGGATGCCTTCGGAGCAACCTTGAATGCATACTGGTTGGCCTCTTTCAGTACCGCGCTTTTCTCTGTCACGAGAATATTTCTGATGATGTCATACGGATTTTTAGTCATTTTCCGATTCTCCCGCTCAAGCGAGACGCTTGACGAATTCGTCGAGCGCGTCTTTAGTGAACAACAACTTATCGGAGTAAAGAATCTGATAAGTATTCACTGATGCAGCCTTGATCAGAATGGCGCCGGGCAGATTGCCGGTGGCCATCAGCAGATTGTCATCATATTCCTTAACAGATATCAAAACTTTTGCATCGGCGACCTTGACGGCCTTCAAAACAGCGACAGCGCTTTTCGTCTTGTGATCTTCGAGAACGAACTGATCGAGGACGATGACGGAACCGTCTTTGACGCGCTCAGAGAAGGAACGCTTCAGAGCGAGCTGTTTGACTTTCGAGTTCAGTTTGATTGCGAAACTGCGGGGTTTGGGACCGAATGCGACGCCACCGTGTCTCCATACCGGATTACGGGTGCTGCCGGCGCGGGCGCGACCGAGGCCTTTCTGTTTGAAGGGCTTCTTGCCGCTGCCGGAGACTTCGGCTCTGGTTTTGGTCGAAGCAGTTCCAGCGCGGAGTTCGGCAAGATAACCGACGACCGTGTCGTGGACCGCCTGTGTGCCTTTGTCGAATTCAAGGTAGGAATCATCGAGCGTGTAATCGCCGACTTTTTCACCCTTGATATTGAATATGTCAATATTCATGGACATTTCTATCACCTGTTCTTTAGAATGTTGGAGGTTTTCCGTCACGGATTATTGCTTCTTGGCCTGTCTGACGAAAACTGTTCCGCCATTGGGTCCCGGGACGGCGCCTCTTACAAACAGCAGGTTTTCCTCCGGCGAGACGCTGACGATGCGAAGATTCTGAACCGTTCTGGGAGCATTGCCGAGCTGACCGGCCATCTTCTTGCCCTTGATGATATTACCCGGACTTTCACGGCATCCGATAGAACCGGGTTTCCGGTGCCATCCGCCGCCATGTCCGTCACGTCCGCCCTTGAAGTGATGGCGAACCATAACACCATTGTAGCCTTTTCCCTTGGTCGTTCCGGAGACGTCGATGAACTCGTCCGCCTTGAAAATATCGACTTTGATCAGGGAACCGATTTCCGCGGAGGCATCGCCTTCCGTGCGGAATTCCTTGATGACGGCGGGAGGATTCTTTTCCTGCCCGGCCTTGGCTACCGCGCCGAGAATCTGTTTTGTTACATTTTTGGCTTTACGTGAGCCGAATCCGACTTGAATGGCGGAGTAGCCATCCCTCTCCTGAGTCTTCACGTCAAGAACGACGCAGGGTCCGGCTTCGATGACTGTGACAGGAACAAGTGTTCCCTTGTCGTCGTAGACCTGTGTCATACCGACTTTTTTTCCGATGATACCTTTCATTCTGCTCCTTCCGGGCACTTACCCTCTCGGAAAAGGCCTTGGTGCCCAAGCTGTTTTGCTCCGGTGAAAGACGGTTTTCCTTCACCGGAGAGTTTTCTATGGAAAATTATTTTCCAACCTTCAATAAGATATCAACACCTGCGGGAAGATTCAGCTTCTTCAGCTCATCCACTGTCTTCGCCGTCGGATTGATAATATCCATCAGTCTCTTGTGAGTACGGATCTCGAACTGATCCATGGATTTCTTGTTGATATGGGGGGAACGGTTCACGGTATAGCGTTCAATTCTTGTCGGCAGAGGAATCGGACCCGCGACCATGGACCCGGTTCTGCGAGCCGTGTTGAGGATCTCGACCACGGACTGGTCGAGAATGCGATGTTCATAGGCCTGCAGTTTGATCCGGATTTTCTGTACAGATTTTCCACTCGTCTTTGTGCTCATTTTTTATTTTTCTCCACAATTTTTTCTTGTACTTGTGCGGGGACCCGTTCAAAGAAGCTGGGTTCCATCACGTAGGATGCGCGTCCCTTGGAAAGGGAGCGGATCGCTGTCGCGTATCCGAAAAGTTCGGAGAGCGGCACATTCGCGACGATCTTGGTTGAGCCGTTTTCCGGCGTCAGCTCCGCGATCTGACCGCGGCGTTTGGTGATATCACCGATAATATCGCCCTGATTTTCATCCGGGCAGGTGACTTCGACTTTCATAATCGGTTCCATCAGGCAGATTCCCGCTTTCTTGGCAGCCTCTTTGAGTCCCATCGAAGCGGCAATCTTAAACGCCATTTCGGAGGAGTCCACCGGATGATAGGAACCGTCTACAATATCGACGTTGAAGTCGATCAGAGGATAACCGGCAAGCACACCCGTCTGAGCGGCTTCGCGGATGCCCTGTTCGATCGGCTTGATGTATTCTTTCGGAATCGCTCCGCCGACGATCTTGTTCGTGATCGTAATGCCATGCCCCTGCTCCATCGGCTGAACATCCAGCACGCAGTGTCCGTACTGACCGCGTCCACCGGACTGTCTGACGAATTTGGAATCGTAGGAGGAGGGTTTGAGCATTGCTTCTCTGTACGCGACTTCCGGCTGACCGGAAACAGCTTCCACCTTGAATTCACGGATCAAACGGTCCATGATAATCTCAAGATGAAGTTCGCCCATGCCGGAGATAATCGTCTGTCCGGTTTCCTGATCGGTCTTCATGGTGAAGGTCGGGTCTTCCTGGGCAAGCGCGATCAGCGCGTTGGAAAGTTTGTCACGATCGGAAGTCGTCTTCGGCTCCACCGCAATGGAGATCACGGGGTCGGGGAAGTGCATCGACTCAAGAACGATCGGATGATCTTCATCGCAGAGGGTATCGCCTGTAGTCACGTTCTTCAGTCCGACCGCTGCGGCAATATCACCGCAGAAGATCTGTTCACGCTCCTCACGGGCGTTTGCATGCATCTGAAGCAGACGGCCGAAGCGCTCGGGTTTGCCTGTGCGGGGGTTCAGAAGGGTCATGCCGCATGTAGCGGTACCGGCATAAATACGGAAGAAGAACAATTTTCCGACATACGGATCTGTGGCAATTTTGAATGCGAGAGCCGTGAAGGGCTGATCATCGCCGCAATGGACTTTGACCTCTTCTTCCATGTTGTAGGGATTGTGACCGACCGTCTCCCAGATGTCCAGCGGGGACGGGAGGTAATCGGTGATGGCATCAAGAAGAGACTGAATTCCCTTGTTTTTGAAGGCAGAACCGCAGAACGCAGGAACCAGTTTTCCGGCAAGCACAGCCTTGCGGATCACCGGCCGCAATTCCTCGGCGGAAATCTCCTCGCCTTCCAGGAAGCGCATGGCAATATCATCATCGAAATCGGCAACCTTCTCCACGAGTTCATCGCGATACTGTTTCGCGAGATCCATCATATCAGCGGGAATATCAATCGGGAGCGGATTTTCACCGTTGTCGCCATTGAATTTGATCGCTTTCATTTCGAGGATATCAATCAGTCCGTAGAAATTGGCCTCGGCGCCGATCGGAATCTCAAGAGGACATGCGTTGACTTTGAGTTTCTTGCGCATATCTTCCACGACTTTGAAGAAATTGGCACCGGTACGGTCCATCTTGTTGACAAACGCCATGCAGGGGACATGATATTTTTTCGCCTGGCGCCAAACGGTCTCGGACTGGGGCTGAACGCCGCCGACCGCGCAGAAAACACCGACCGCGCCGTCAAGCACGCGCAGGGAACGCTCCACTTCAGCAGTAAAGTCCACATGACCCGGAGTATCGATCAAATTGATCCTGTGTTTTTTCCCGAATCTGTTCCAGAAGCAAGTGGTGGCAGCGGAAGTAATCGTAATGCCGCGTTCCTGTTCCTGAACCATCCAGTCCATCGTTGCTGCGCCATCGTGCACTTCACCGATCTTGTGCGTCTTGCCGGTGTAGAAAAGGATTCGTTCGGAAAGAGTGGTCTTTCCGGCATCAATATGAGCCATGATTCCGATGTTGCGAGTGTTCGCAATGGGCGCAATACGTTTCGGCGACTCATTACAAGTATGTGCTGGTTCTGTCATAATTCAGTCTTTCAATGAGCAAATAAATTCGTTGGTTTTCACCATCTGTAATGGGCAAAAGCCTTGTTGGCCTGCGCCATTTTGTGTGTATCTTCTTTTTTCTTGATGGATGCGCCCTGGTTGTCAAACGCATCGAGGAGTTCGGATGCAAGGGCATCGGTCATGGATTTGCCTTTTTTCGCCTGGGAATAGGTTGCGATCCAGCGCATGGCAAGAGCGACCTGGCGCTCAGCGGGAACCTCAATGGGAACCTGATACGTCGCACCGCCGACTCGACGGCTCTTCACTTCCAGTTTCGGTTTGATGTTTTCCACAGCCTGAATAAAGACTTCCAGCGGATCCATCTCTTTCTTTTTCGCTTTGAGCGTGTCAAATGCGCTGTAAACGATATTCTGAGCAACAGATTTCTTGCCGTTGCGCATAATCGTGTTGATCAGGCGGGCAACGAGCTCACTGTTGTATTTGACGTCCGGCGTCAATTCTCTTTTTGCGATTTTACGTCTTCTCATTTTGCTATTTCCCGGAAATTATTTTTTCTTCTTGCCTGCGGCTTCGCCGGCTTTCGGCACTTTGGCGCCGTATTTGGAGCGGCCCTGCTTGCGTCCTTCAACACCGAGAGTATCAAGCGCTCCGCGGATGATGTGATAGCGAACACCGGGAAGGTCACGGACACGGCCGCCCTTGACCAGAACAACGGAGTGTTCCTGAAGATTATGTCCTTCGCCGCCGATGTAGGCGGTAACTTCCACACCGTTTGTAAGGCGGACTTTCGCTACTTTGCGCAAAGCGGAGTTCGGCTTTTTCGGGGTTCTTGTTGTCACCTGCAGGCAGACTCCACGTCTCTGCGGGCATTTAGAGAGAGCTTTTGACTTGCTCTTCTGCACTTTCGGTCTGCGACCGGCCTTTACCAGTTGGTTGATTGTCGGCATCTTTTTTCCTTCACCTGTCCTTTACAAAATTAAGTTAACAGCAAACAGGCAATAAATATACTGCCTGTTTTGCTGTTTTCAAGTGTAAAAGGATTTTTTTTATGTTTTTTTGGTTTTCTATTCGTCCAATTCGTCTTCGTTTGTATCCTCTGAAACTTCGTCGGTTTCTTCCAGATCGGTTCCGTTTTCCTCGGAATCGTAGACGTATTCCTCCTGAAGCATATCGTCCTCGTTCTCGCCGTCCTCTTCCGCATCCTCAAGGATATCGAGTTCCGGCGGAAGCTCCTCACCGAGTTTTTCCGGGACAAGTTTCTGAAAACGGTCGGAACCGGTACCGGCGGGGATGAGGTGTCCGGTAATCACGTTCTCCTTGAACCCGCGCAGATGGTCGATTTTGCCCAGAGTCGCAGCATCGGTCAGGATTCTTGTGGTATCCTGGAACGACGCCGAGGAAATGAAGCTGTCGGTTTCGAGAGACGCTTTTGTGATACCCAGAAGCACCGGCTCGCCCTCCGCGGGAGGAAGTCCTTTGGCTCTGGCCTCATCGTTCGCCCGCTGGAAGTCATATTTGTCCACCTGCTCGCCGGCAAGGAACTGCGTACCTCCCTGCTCGGTGATCCGGATCTTCTGCATCATCTGACGGATAATGATCTCAATGTGCTTGTCGTTGATTTCAACACCCTGGGACCGGTAAACCGTCTGAATCTCGTTGACGAGGTAACGCTGAAGTTCCTGCGAACCGCAAACCGAAAGCATGACCTGCGGAACAATGGAACCGCCGGTGAGCTTCTGTCCTTTTTTCACATAATCGCCTTTGGCAACAAACAGATGCTTGTTGGTCGGAATGCTGTGCTCCTCGAACTCGTTGGTATCCGGATCGCGGATGATGATCTGGCGGCGGCTGCGCTGGACTTTTCCGAATTCAACCATACCGTCGATCTTCGCAATATCGGCGACCTCTTTCGGCGTCCGGGCTTCAAACAGTTCCGCAACACGCGGAAGACCGCCTGTAATATCCTTGTTTTTCAGCTGCTGGCGCGGCACACGGGCAAGAACAACACCCGGACGGACTTTCGCACCTTTCTTCGTCATGATGAACGCACCTGCCGGCAGCGGATAGTACGAAAGAACATCGCCGCTCTTATCCTTGATGACGATCTGCGGATGCAGGTCCTCACGATGGGGCATAACGGTGATTTCCTCATTGCCGCCGCGTTCCGTTCTGTTCAACGTGACATTTTCGATCAAGTCAAGCAGCTCGATGGTACCCGCGTCTTCCGCGATAATCGGCAGATGCGAGGAATCCCATGTGGCAATGCGGTCATTTGCCTTGACCTTGTCGCCGTCCTTCTTATAAAGGATTGCACCGACCTCGGCTGTGTAGCGGTCGATTTCCGCCTCTTTCACAGCATCTGACCAGTAATCATAGTCGCGATTGTAGAACGCACCGATAACTTCGGCCTCCATTTTCGCCCGTTCGCGGGCTTTCGTCTCGATTTCCTTGGCCTTCGGAGCATCATAGATCACGATGAATCCGTTTTTATTCACGATTACCGTTTCGCCGTGTTCATTCTGGACGGTACGGATATTTTCAAACCGGACCGTTCCATCGGATTTCGCCACGATTTCCGGCTTGGTGTATTTGGAAGTCGCGGTTCCGCCGATGTGGAACGTTCTCATGGTCAGCTGCGTTCCAGGCTCACCGATGGACTGCGCCGCAATAATTCCGAGAGCGTCGCCGATTTCCGCAGGTTTGTCAGTCGCAAGATTGCGTCCGTAGCACTTCACACAGACGCCGTGTTCGACTTCGCAGGTCAGAACCGAGCGGATCAGCACACGCGGAATGTTGCGTTTTTCAATCAGAGCGGCAAGTTCCGGAGTAAACTCCTGGCCGGCTTTCACAAGCAGACGTCCGTCCTCGTAGATCGGGTCGCGGATATCCTGCGCACTGAAACGTCCGATCAGGCGCTGCTTCAGCGGAAGCATGACATCATCGCCTTCCACAATCGCGCTGATCCAGATACCCTTCATCGTACCGCAGTCTTCCGACCGGCAGATGATATCCTGTGCAACATCGACCAGTTTACGGGTCATGTAACCGGAGTCAGCGGTCTTCAGCGCGGTATCAGCAAGTCCTTTGCGCGCTCCGTGGGTACTGATGAAGTATTCCAGAACGGAAAGTCCCTCACGGAAGTTCGAAAGAATCGGACGCTCAATGATGTCGCCCGACGGTTTCGCCATCAGTCCGCGCATACCCGCAAGCTGACGGATCTGGTCCTTGCTGCCTCGCGCACCGGAATCAAGCATCGCATATACCGGATTGATTTCCTTTTTGCTCATGCCTTCCAGTTCCGTAAAGAGGGCCTCGGCAACAGCATTACTGGTCTTCGTCCAGGTATCGATGATATTGTGATAGCGTTCGAGCTGGGTCAAAGCGCCTTTGTCGTACTGATCGTTGATCTTGTCGATTTCAGCACGGGCCTTTGCGATGAGCTCGCTTTTCTTCTTCGGCACAACCATGTCGGCGATGGAGATGGAGAATCCGGCCAGCGTCGCGTATTCATATCCGAGGCTCTTGAGACGGTCAAGCTGTTCCACTGTCTTCTGATGGCCGATATGGGCATACGCTTCCGCAATGAGAACGCCGAGCTCTTTCTTCTTGGCAACGCCGTTGTAGAATCCGAGGCTCTTGTCCCAGATGCTGTTGAAGATACAGCGTCCCGGGGTGGTCAGAATGATCTTGTCCGTGGAGTTGCCATGGGGAGTCTCGACCCCATAATCCGGGTTCGGCAGACGGATCGCGTCATGAATATGAATGTGTCCCAGATAAAGAGCAAAGAGGACTTCATGAACATCCTTGAAGACTCTCGCCTTTGCCGGATTGCGCGGCTCCACCGTCAAATAATAAGAACCAAGCGTAATATCCTGGGTCGGCGTCATAATCGGCTTTCCGTTTGCAGGCGAGAAGATGTTGTTCGAGGAGAGCATCAGCAGTTTGCACTCCAGCTGAGCTGCGGCGGAAAGCGGAACGTGTACTGCCATCTGGTCTCCGTCGAAGTCCGCGTTGTAAGCGGTGCAGACCAGCGGATGCAGACGGATCGCGGAACCTTCGATCAGGATCGGGTCAAACGCCTGAATACTGAGCCGGTGCAGCGTCGGCGCACGGTTCAGCATCACAGGATGCCCTTTGGTGACTTCCTCAAGAATATCCCAGACGACAGACTCTCCGCGTTCAATCATCTTTTTCGCGCTGCGGACCGTATGGGCATATCCGCGACCTTTGAGATGACGGATAATGAACGGCTCGAAAAGAACCAGAGCCATCTTCTTCGGAAGACCGCACTGTGCCAGCTTCAGTTCCGGTCCGACAACGATCACGGAACGTCCGGAATAATCCACGCGTTTGCCCAGCAGGTTCTGGCGGAAGCGTCCCTGCTTTCCTTTCAGCATGTCGCTGAGGGATTTCAGAGGTCTGTTTCCGGCTCCGGTGACGGCACGTCCGTGACGCCCGTTGTCCATCAGGGCATCGACAGCCTCCTGCAGCATGCGCTTTTCATTGCGGATGATGACTTCCGGCGTACGCAGCTGAAGCAGATTTTTCAAGCGGTTGTTGCGGTTGATGACTCTGCGATACAGATCGTTCAGGTCGGAAGTGGCGAATCTGCCGCCTTCCAGCGGAACGAGAGGCCGCAGATCCGGCGGGATCACGGGAAGCACCTCAAGAATCATCCATTCCGGACGGGAGTTGCTTCTCTGGAAGCCCTCGACCAGACGCAGTCTTTTGGAGAGTTTCTTGCGGATTGCCTTGTTTTTGGTTCCGGTCAGAAGCTGTTCCAGCTCCTGGCGAACCGGCTCAAGCTCAATCTGGGCAAGCAGGGAACGGATCGCGGGAGCACCCATATCCGCCTGGAACGCATCCTGATATTCGTCGCGGGCCTGCCGGTAATCCATCTCATTGAGCGACTGACCGAGCTTCAACGGCGTATCGCCGGGATCGGTTACGACCCAGTCCTCATAATAAATGATGCGTTCGAGTGTACGGGCGGTCATATCCAGCATCAGCCCGATTCGGCTGGGCATGCACTTGAAGAACCAGATATGGGAGACAGGAACTGCAAGTTCGATGTGCCCCATCCGTTCACGACGGACCTTGCTGAGAGTCACTTCCACGCCGCAGCGGTCGCAAATGATTCCCTTGTGCTTGACGCGTTTGTATTTTCCGCAGTTGCATTCCCAGTCGCGCTGAGGGCCGAAAATACGCTCGCAGAAGAGACCGCCTTTTTCCGGCTTGAAACTTCTGTAATTGATTGTTTCTGGATTTTTGACTTCCCCATGGCTCCAGGACCTGATGACCTCCGGCGACGCGACCTTGATGGAGACCGCTTCGAAGGCGGAATTGCCGGACTGCTGAGCAGTCGGCATTTCCTTGTCTTTGGGAACATAGCTGTTATCTATCACTGTTCAGTCCCTCCGGCTATTTCATTCTTCGGCAGTTCCGACCGTTTCACGGTACGGACATCCAAGCCGAGACTCTGCATTTCTTTCAGGAGAACGTTGAACGATTCCGGACGGCCGGCCTCGAGAACATTCTGTCCTTTGACGATGGATTCATAGATCTTTGCCCTTCCCGTCACATCGTCACTCTTGACAGTGAGCATTTCCTGAAGCGTATAGGCGGCGCCGTAAGCCTCGAGCGCCCAGACTTCCATTTCTCCGAAGCGCTGTCCGCCGTGCTGCGCTTTTCCGCCCAGCGGCTGCTGCGTCACGAGAGAGTAGGGACCGACCGACCTTGCATGAATCTTGTTCGCAACAAGATGGTCGAGCTTCAGCATATAGATCTGACCGACCATCACACGCTGGTCGAACTTATCACCGGTCCGGCCGTCGTAAAGATCGGTTTTGCCGTCGTAGACCCATTCGTCTCCGACCTTGCGGAATCCCCAGTGGAAATCCTCGCCGGTCTCCTCAAGAATCTTTTTATTGGCTTTTTCCATATTGGAGACGATGATGTCCTCCGTCACGCCATCAAAGACCGGGGTTGCGGCTTTGAATCCAAGCATTTTCGCCGCCCAGCCGAGGTGAGTTTCCAGCACCTGACCGACATTCATTCGGGACGGCACACCCAGCGGATTCAGGACGATATCAACCGGAGTACCATCTTTCAGGAACGGCATGTCTTCGACAGGAACAATACGGGAAACAATACCCTTGTTTCCGTGACGTCCTGCCATCTTGTCGCCGACCTGCACCTTGCGCTTGGATGCGATGTAAACCTTGACCTTCTTGATCGCGCCAAGATCGTCCGAATCGCCGGCTTCCAGAGCGCCGATGGATTCCTCCCTCATCCGCTCAATGCCCTCGAATCTGGACTTGTAGGAACCGATGATCTCGTCGATCGTATGTTTCATTTCGCACTCTTCCATGCGATAGGAATCGTATTTGTTCGCAAGTTTCGCAATGGAAGCGGTCGTCACTTTGCGGTTGGCGGAAACGAGAATCACGTCATCGCGAGAGGAGGAGGTATCGTAAATCGGATACTGAAGTTTCTGTCCGTTCAGGACGGCCTCAAGTTTCTCCGTCATCTCATCAATGAGAGTGGTATACTGCTCCTTGTACTGGTCCTTGCTGTGCTTGATCTGCTTGCGGCGCTCGGACTTGGTCATGGACTGTCTTGCGGGATCCTTTGCATACTCAATGCGGACATCCATCACGATGCCGCCCTTTCCGCTCGGGACGACCAGGCTGGAATCCTTAACATCCGCGGCCTTTTCACCGAAGATAGCACGAAGAAGACGTTCTTCCGGAGCGAGTTCCGTTTCCGATTTCGGTGTGATTTTGCCGACCAGAATATCTCCGGGCTTGACTTCCGCACCAAGACGGACAACCCCATCCGGGCCGAGATTTCTCAGGACCTCATCGCTGACATTCGGAATATCGCGTGTGATTTCTTCCGGACCGAGCTTGGTTTCCCGGCTGGTGATCTCGAATTCATCAACGTGCACGCTGGTGTAAACATCTTCCTTGACCAGCCGCTCGCTCAGAACGATCGCGTCTTCGAAGTTGTATCCGCACCACGGCATGAACGCGACGAACACGTTCTTGCCAAGAGCCAGCTCGCCATGATCGGTTGCGGAACCATCGGCGATCGCATCACCGATCTTCACGACCTGTCCGCTGCGGACAATCGGCCGCTGATTGACGCATGTCCCTGCATTGCTGCGCAGGAACTTCACCATATTGTAAACCGCCGGATTCGGATCCGAGGTCTCCTTCATCGGCTTTCCATCCGTTGTCACAACGACTTGCGCAGCGGAAACCTCCGCCACAATACCGTTGGTTTTAGACGCGGTAACAGCCCGGGAATCGAACGCGACCTTGCGTTCAAGACCAGTCCCGACATAAGGCGATTCGGTTACCATCAGAGGAACCGCCTGGCGCTGCATGTTCGATCCCATCAGCGCGCGGTTCGCGTCGTCGTGTTCCAGGAAGGGAACGAGTCCTGCGGCGGCACTGACGAGCTGTTTCGGGGAAACGTCCATGTACTGGACATCTTCACGCGGACGCTCAACGGAGTCGCCCTGGAAGCGGGTCATAACCGTCGGATTGATGAAGTTTCCATTCTCATCCAGCGGAGCGTTTGCCTGCGCGATAACGAAGTTTTCCTCCTTGTCCGCGCTCAAGTAATCAATCTCATTGGTCACATGGCAGTTTTCCACACGGCGGTACGGAGTCTCAAGGAAACCGAAATTGTTGATTCGGGCATACAGAGACATGGAAGAAATCAAACCGATGTTCGGACCTTCCGGAGTCTCAATCGGGCAGATTCGACCGTAATGGCTGGAGTGGACGTCACGGACTTCGAATCCGGCGCGTTCACGGCTCAGTCCACCCGGACCGAGTGCGGAAAGACGCCGCTTGTTGGTCAGCTCGGAAAGCGGATTGACCTGATCCATGAACTGGGAAAGCTGATTCCTCGCAAAGAAGTCACGGATGACACCGGCAAAGGCCTTCTGATTGATCAGTTTGGAAGGCGTGGTATTGGTATCATCGGAATTCAGGAGCGACATGCGCTCGCGAATGAGACGCTCGGTTCTCAGGAGTCCGACGCGGCAATGATTCTGGAGCAGTTCTCCGACCGTTCTGACACGCCGGCTGCCGAGATGGTCGATATCATCGGTCTGTCCGCCGGTATTGCTGCGCAGCTTCATCAGGCTCTTGGTTGCCTCCATCAGATCCTCTTTATTGAGGATGCGCTCCGTAAGCGGAAGATTCATCTTCAGGCGCTCATTGAGCTTGTAACGTCCGACGACTCCCAGGTCATAGCGCTTGATATCGAAGAAAAGTCTCTTGAGGAGCTGTTTGGCATTATTGACGCTCGGGGGATCGCCGGGACGCATTCTGCGGTAAATTTCCTTGAGGGCATCATCCGGAGTATGGGCCGGATCGCGCTGGAGACAGTTGATCAGATAAGCGTCGCCGTCCGGGATGTAGGCGAGTTCAACATTCTTGATTTTTGCCTCAACCATGGATTTCACATGGGACTCGTTCAGCTGGAGAAATTCCTGAACAACAGTAATGCCGTTGGCATCGACAACGGGTTCGAAGGTATAGTAAGCGGAGATGTCATCCTGTTTGAGGAGCTGTCCCGGCGTGAGAGTCTTGAGTTCATAAGCAGAGCTGATAATGTCTCTGTTGGTATCGTAGCCGACGGCGCGGAGGAATGTTGTGATCAGGAATTTGCGGCGTCTGCGCTTGCGGTCGAGATAAATATAGATAAGATCATTGATATCGAACTGGACTTCCATCCAGGAACCGCGATCGGGAATGATTCTGTAGGAGTAAAGAGTTCTGCCGCTGGAATGGCGAGTTTTTTCGAAGCAGATGCCCGGGGATCTGTGCAGCTGGCTGATGATAACTCTTTCGGCTCCGTTGATGATGAAGGTACCGCGATCGGTCATCATCGGGATTTCACCGATGTAGACGTTCTCGTTCACAATGGCGTCTTTATTTTTAAATCTGAAATCAACATGAAGAGATGCACTGTAGGTATTGCCGTCCTTTATGCAGTCAACCATGTCCTGTTTTGGGAGGCCCATGGAATAGGAGACGAACTCCAGGACCATCTGTTTATCAAAACTTTCAATGGGAAAAACTTCATTGAAGACTTCCTGGAGTCCCTGGTTTTTCCGTTCTTCTGCAGGAACATCAAGTTGAAGGAATGATTTATAGGAGTCGATCTGAATACCGATAAGATCCGGTATTTCCAGTACGTCCTTCAATTTTCCGAAATTCACACGTTCAGGCATTGATTCCACCTTGCTATTGATTCGAGAGGAGCTGTCATATAAAGCGGGATTGCACTAAAATCGAAAGAGCGGGATGTATTTTTAATGCAACAAATCCCTGCGGTGCAGACACACCGCAGGTCTATTATTTTAAGACAGAGAAACGGCGGGGGCTTCCTCCCGGGGATTTCCCCACCGTATCTTTTCAGTCTTGCAAATAATATCAGATACCTTGGTGGAGGTAATTACTTGACCTCGACCTTGGCACCTGCAGCCTCAAGCTGCTCCTTGATCTTCTTGGCATCGTCCTTGGAGACACCCTCTTTGATCGGCTTCGGAGCCGCTTCAACGAGATCTTTCGCATCTTTGAGTCCGAGGCCGGTGATGGCTCTGACTTCTTTGATAACGTTGATCTTGCTTGCGCCAGCTTCGGCGAGGATGACTGTGAACTCAGTCTGTTCCTCTGCTGCGGCGGCCGGGGCGGCTGCGCCGGCGGCCGGGGCGGCTGCAACAGCAACCGGGGCGGCTGCGCTAACACCAAGTCTCTCTTCAAGAGCTTTCACGAGTTTGGAGAGCTCAAGAACCGAGAGCTTCTCAACGTAGGAGATGAACTGCTCCATTTCCTGCGAAACTTCTACATTTGCCTGCTCAGACATTATTATTGTCCTCCGTATTTATT
>CALXMJ010000123.1 GCA_944389445.1 uncultured Victivallales bacterium
GCATTGTCGGCCTGATACAGAGCCAGACGGTTCGCGCCGTCGGAATAGAGCACGCATCCGTCGACAGCATAGTAGTCCATGCAGGATCCCGGCATCTGCTCCGTTCCCGGATGGTACACCTCTCCTCCGGTCGAAATCTCCGGCAGGATATTCTTCATGCCGCCCAGCGCAAGATGGAGCGAAAACACCTCCGGATTCAAATCCGGTTTCCGGTCGAGCGTCACGCTCAGCCGGACGCGCGGTTCCCCGTTCCAGAATTCCAGTTTCCGGCATCCGGAAAACAAAGCAGGATGCGAAAAATACTGCCGGATCTCAAAGATGCCGTCATGCTCAATCCGTTCAGCCTTGCGGCAGACCGCTTTCCGGAGCAGAACGGACTCCCGGATCATGGACAGACGCTTTTTCCGTTCCTTCTCCCCGAACATACGGCGATAACAATCGCGCGGGAAATCGCCGGTTATACGTTTGGAAACGAAATCGCCGGTCCCTTTTGTAAAGATCGGAAAACCGATTCCTTCAAACCGTGCGCACACCGGCCAGCCCTTTGAATCGCACTCCAGATTCCAGAGCGTCTTCCGCTCCCGGGACGCCGGAGGCGCATCAACGTCAAGCAGTTCAAACTCGCGAATCTCTCCCGGAGCAAGCGTTCCGCTCCAGAATCCGCAGGCGTGATCCGCAACCCGGTCGCCGTGGATCCGCGAACGGTTCCAGACACTGCATTCGGAACGATTCCGCGGAACCTGAAAATGGTTCCAGCCGGGAAAATATTCCAGAGCCGTTTTCCGTCCGGTCTTCCGATCAAGCACAGAGTGCGGAGTGCCGCGAAGCACATGAGCGGGAAACGTCACAAATTCCGAAAGAGACTCTCCGGAAGGGTTGAACAGAATCATCGTTCCGGCAGCAGGAGAAATCCTCTTCCGGACCGCATCGGCAAATGCGAGATCCAGTTCGGCGGCGGGAAAAAACGCCCGATTGCTTTTCAATGCGGCGGTTCCCTGCGACATCTCGCTCCATGGCCGCGCCGCGCTGTCCCAGCTGTCCCAGCTGTGCTCGTTGAAGAAACAGAGGGATTCGAGCGAACGGCAGCGGAGATCTTCCGGAAGCTCTCCGATTTTCCCCTCTCGAAAAAGCGAGAGAATCCGTTTGGCTCTCCGGGAAGCTGCCATTTCCCGGGGCATCGAAACGCTTCCGCGCGCCCACCAGTCGGTCCATTCGCCGGAATAGACGGGAATCTCCGGACAGGCCTGCTCCGCCCGCTCCATGGCAAGCGAAGGGACGGTCAGTTCCAGACGCGGTTCCAGTCCGAGCCGGTTCCATTCGCGGATAAATCCGCTCAACCCTTCCGGCGGCGGATCGTTGTCATACCGGTACTGATTGGTGCAGGATATCGGCAGTTCGGGAAAACGTCCCAGGGTATCTTCCTGTTCCTTCAGGAGCTTTGTCAACGCCGCGTGGCAGCGCAGAAGATTGGCTTCAGACGCGGAAAAAATCTCCTGCTCCGCCGGAGCATGATACAGAAGATCGGCGGCCTCCGGAATCGGTCCGATCCTCCAGTTGCCGTAACCGAGCATCGAGTGAAAATTGCCGTAGCTGTTGTTCACCCAGACCGTCACGGTCTCCCCCTCCCCGATCCTCCAGCGGAAGAGGCACGGCAGCGGAAACGGCGCGGAACCGAGGTAGCTGTTCGGCCCCATCCAGAACCGCCGGACGCCCTGCTTGACCGCCTCCCGGACCGCCGCCAGAGGTAGTCCGTTCACATCGGTCTGCATTCCCACGGAAAACGGGAAATGACGGGAAATCTCCTCCGGCAGCCACTTCAGCGCAAACGCCCATTGGGTCCGATCCATACAGGGAGTCGAACTGAACGGAAACGCACAGACTTCATACTGCCCCTTCTCCGCACAGCGGATCAATGCCGAACGGCGCTCCGGAGAAGAACGCTCCCACCAGTCGCGCAGTCCCCAGGTAACCTCCTGCGTCCAATGAAACCGCGCGCCTTCCGGAAAATCTTCCGTCCGGAGCATCAGATCAAGCGCCCGGTCGAGCGCCCGGCACTGCATCGTCTCCGTCACCGCGGGATGATCCGTGTAGCCGACATCGTAATGTGTATGCGCAACAATATTGATCCGTCTGACTGTCATGATGAAAAATCCTCTTTTTCTTCTAAGTGGTTTGCGAATTCCTCTTTTCCATATTATTATACACGAAAAAAGCAGACGGGAAATGGAATTTTTCAGAAAAAAAGATGGATTATTATGAACAGACATCCTGACGAAGCCAATTTCACGCAAACCCTTTTTCTGCCGGAAACCCTCTGGAGTACCCGTTCGGAAACCACCCTGCTGTATGCCGAGCGCTTCCGGGGCACCCGGAGCTCTCCGGCTGCCGACCGCCATCCTTTTTATGAACTCACGGTCGTTCTGAACGGAACCGGGAAACTGCATATCGGAAATTCCGTGCGGGAACTTCTGCCGGAGAGTGTTGTCTTTCTCCCTCCGGGCACGCCGCACCGGGAAGAGGCCTCAGGAAACCTGGATACCATCTGGATCGGTTTCCGCTCTCCGCTGACGGAACTCTCCGGACTGAAACCCTTTGTTCTGGAATCGCATCGGACGGCGGAAACGGCTCTCTCCTGCTGGAAACTCGCCGTACCGCGAATTCCCGGAACCGGATTCGAACTCGATGGAACTCTTCTTGCCCTCATCGGCATTCTGCTGCGCAGTCGAAAGGAGGAACACGCCTCCTGGCAGGAAAACATCTTCGATTATCTGGAATCACACTGTCACGAGGAGTGCTCCATCGGCGCCCTCGCCCGCAGATTTCACTGTTCCGAAAGCTATTTCCACCGCAGATTCCGCGCACTCACGGGGATTCCGCCGAATGAATACCTGATCCGCCTCCGGCTGAAAAAGGTGATCTTTCATCTGCGGCATACGGCGCTGCCGCTCTGCGGAATTGCCCCGCTCTGCGGATTTGCCGATCCCTACTATCTGAGCCGTCTCTTCCACAGGCGGATGGGGATGACCGTCGGAGAATTCCGCAGAAAGTACGGGAAAACCACTTGACTCCCGGGAAAAAAACTGTATTGTTTCTCTCAAAATCAACCCGATCATCCAGGAAAAGGACCCCATGCCCGCGGAACCGACCCGAAAACCGCTGATTCAAGTGCTGGAACGAGCCTTCGACATTCTCGAAATGCTCGCCCGGCGCGATACACCCATGCGTGCGACCGACATCGCCAACGAACTGGGACTGAGTCTTCAGACGACCGGAAACCTGCTGCGAACCCTCTACGAAAGGGGCTATCTCTCACAGGATGCAAAACGGTTCTACCGTCTGGGCGGTCAATGCTTCTACCTCGGGTCCTACGCCGACCGCTGGAAAAAACTGCGGCAAGCCGCCGATCGCGCGATTCCGGAACTCTGCAAGGCAACCGGACTCCTTGTCTTCGTCGGAGTCATCGAAAGCGACAAGCTCTTCTGCATCTCCCTCCGGAGCGGAAGCGAACTCGATCCTCCCTCACAACGCTGGGCGGATGAGCTCCATTCCACCGCCAGCGGACGCCTGCTTCTCGCCGGACTCTCTCCCGAAGAACGGCAAAAACTCCTCGCCCGCACCCTCCGGAAAAAAACACGGAAAACCGTCACAAATCCCGATCAGCTGGAACGCATCTGCCAGACAATTCAGAAACAGGGATTTGCAGAGATTCATGGCGAATCCGTCGAACAGATTCACTCCATCGCCGTGCCGATCCGGAACAGGGACGGAAACATCATCGCGGCACTCGCACTCTCCGGCGGGGACTCGGACTGGAATCGAACTTCCCGGAAAGAGAAACTCCAACGGATGATCCGGACAGCAAACGCCATCCAGCTCTGAAAAGAAACTCAACGCGGAACCACCGGAATCGTCCAGTTGATATCCTTTCGCGACCACGGAGTCCGGTGCTTCGGCCGTTTCACTCTGCCGTTGAAACACTTCTTGACCAGAGCGCGCCAGCGGAACTCATCGGCAAACGGAGTCAGTTTCATGTACTCCCAGTAATACGAGGAATAAGGATGATGCGTCGTTTTCCCGATCCGCCATGGCTTGTGGACTCCGGTAAAATGGGCAATGCCGGGATGACGGATCGCCTCCAGGGTCTCCGCTTCCGAATAGAGAGCCTCATTCACCGGATTCCGATACACCGATGTGGTCAGATTCCATTTCAAGGGCAGCAGTTTGTATCCGCCGCGATACGCAATATTCAGGATGTCCTGATCGGGATATTTCAACTTGTCCATGCTGGTTTCATAAATTTCCCGGAAACGCGCCTCATCGCCGGAAGCGCGCATTGCGCCAAGATCAAACACCATTACACCGGAATTCAGATAAGGATCATCCGCTTCCAAACCGAGCCGGACTTTATGATCCGGCGTCACTTTCACGGCAACCGCTCCGATCCGGCAGGAATCCAGAGGAATCCGCCAGAGCTCCAGCACATCCGTCAGAAGCAGAAGATCGCAGTCCAGATAAATGATCCGGGAAACATCCGGCAGGAGGGAGGGTAGAATCAAGCGGTAATAAGCCGCTTCGGTCCAGTTGCTCCGGTAAATGCGCCAATCCGCAAACGCCGATGCGGGAATCGCAACAGGAATCAGCCGGAACGCGCAAATGGATTCCAGCGCAAGGATTTTTTCAAAATCCGCCTCGTTCAAATCCCTGTGAAGAAGATAGAGGTTCAAGCCGATGTCCGGCGTCTTCGAATTGTGCCGGTGGACCAGCAGAGATGCAATCGCCGTGCAGGCGTGAGGCAGATAGTTGCGATCCGTTGCAAGAGCGATGTTGACGGTTTCCATTCGGCCGTCCTCTCCTCCCTGTCACTCAAAGTTTCGTTTTGCAGCGTTTGCCGACATAGATCTGACGCGGACGGACAATTTTCGTATTCATTCCGATCATCTCCTTCCAGTGCGCGATCCAGCCCGGCAGACGCGCCAGCGCAAACATCACCGTGAACATGTTCTCCGGAATTCCGAGCGCCCGGTAGACAATTCCGGAATAAAAGTCCACATTCGGATACAAATGACGCGAAATGAAATAGTCATCGGAAAGCGCAATCTTCTCCAGCTGCATCGCCACATCCAGCAGAGGATCCTTGATCTTCATCTTCCGGAGGAAATCATGACATTCCTTCTTGATGATGACCGCACGGGGATCGAATGTCTTGTAAACCCGGTGGCCGAAACCCATCAGACGCGCCGGATTATTCTTGTCCTTGACCTTCTGCATGAACTTCTCCACGTTGCCGGTACGCTCAATGTATCCGAGCATCTCCACAACTTCCTGATTCGCGCCGCCGTGGAGCGGACCGGAAAGCGCAGACATGCCGGCGGAAATCGTCGCATAGAGATTGACCTGCGCACTGCCGATCGTCCGAACCGTCGTCGTCGAACAGTTCTGCTCATGATCGGCATGGAGGATCAGCAGAATATTCAAAATCCGCACCGCCTCCGGAGCAATCTTGTACGGCACCACGGGCGAATCAAACATCATATTCAGGAAATTGGCGCAGTAGGAGAGATCCTGCCTCGGATACACAACCGGCTCTCCAATGCTTTTCTTGTATGCCATCGCCGCCATCGTGCGCACCATGGAGATCAGGCGTGCCGTAGAAAGCTCGATATCCTCTTTCATGGAAAGCAGGTCCACATTCGGATAGAACGCCGCCAGAGCGTTGATCATGGTGGAGAGAATGTGCATCGGATGCGCACCGCGCGGGAAATGATCGAAAAAGTGGCGCATATCCTCATGAACCAGAGAATTGCGGTTCAGGAGTTTCGAAAACTCCACCTTCTCCTCCTCATTCGGCAAAGAACCATGCACCAGCAGATAGGCGACCTCAATGAAAAGATGCTTGTCCACAAGCTCCTCCACGGGAATGCCGCGGTAACGGAGGATGCCGCGCTCGCCGTCGACAAACGTAATCTTGCTGTAACAGGCGGCGGTATTCATGAATCCGGGGTCGATTGTGACATATCCGGTCTGTTTCCGCAACATGCCGATATCCAGCCCTTTCTCCCCCTCGGTCCCGGTGATGACGGGCAGCTCAATTTCTTTGTCATCAATTTTCAGTGTGGCGAATTCTGCTGGCTTCATGGGGACGCCTCCTTCCGGTAAACAGGGTACAACTCTATTACGAAAACTTGATAATTTAACCTGATTTTTTCTATTTTTCAAGCTGACAAAATTTTTTTCGCAAGATTCACAGGGAAGCCCGGAAAAACAGTCAGAAATGCGATTTCTCATTCCGTCCGGTATTCATAACACATTTTTTGAAAAACAGGGCAAAAAAAAAAGACAGGCTCCTGAAAAGGAACCCGTCTTTTCTGCGGACAAGCACTCGTTTTATTCCACAGTGATCTTATGAACTTTGGCGCTGTCCGATTTCGGCAGGACAAGAGTCAGGACGCCATCCTGCGTTTTGGCGGAAATCTTTTCAATATCGATTCCATCGGAAAGCTGGAACTCGCGTTTGAAAACGACCGCCTGCCCGTCACGGCGGAGAGAGCTGGCTGCGCTCATGGACAGAACTCTGTTTTTGACTTCGATACTGACCGTTTTGCTGTTCGCTCCGGGAACCTCGAACCACATGGTGATCCCGTCGTTGCCTTCCAGAATGTCGACGAGCGGCATCAGGACCAGAGTCTCATTTACAGCATCATTGGCAAATTCGTTATTCATGGCAAAATCTCCTTTCATCTCAAACTTCATTTTCTTTTACTCCACGTTGACGACATGGGACGCAGGCTTTTCGGCTTCTTCACGCGGCATCGTCACCGTGAGAATACCGTCGACGCATTTTGCCTTTGCCTCCGCGCCCACGACCCGGACCGGAATCTTGACCGTTTCCTCGTACTCCTCGTAGGAACGCTCGCGCCGGATGTAGCGGCTCGTCTCATCCGCCTTGACCTCATCGGAACGTTTTGCCCGGATGGTAAGATAATCGCCGACCACTTCCACGCTCACATCCGCTGGCTTGCATCCGGGAACCGGAAGTTTTGCCGTGACTTCCGTCTTGCCGACTTCCAGCTCCAGATGTTTCTCGCTGTGTGTACCGAACAATTCAGGCACAAAGTCCGTCACTTGTCCGACCACTTCCCGAAAAAGATCATCAAAACCGTAAAGAGTCGGGGGGAAAAGATTGCCTTTCTTCTGCCATCTTGTCAATTTACTCATTTGTACACCTCCTGTTTCAGTAGTTTTTCGAGTTCTTCTCTCGACGATTGGAAAGTTAGCAGAATACATGCCAACTTTTTCAATCGTTCAAAAAATAGAGAAAGCCTGCGGCAAACGAAAAATTGAGACATTTTGTCTCAAGCAAGAAAACAAAAAGCAGAGCCAAATTGACACAATCGAATAAAAAACATCTTTTCCCCGGCAGAGCGTCATCCTTTTTTTTCCGCCCGGTAATAGACACCGCGCGGACCGGCTTCGCTGGTTATGAGACCGGCCTTTTCCATCCGGCGGAGATTCGCCTCCAGATTCGCTTCCCGGAACCCGAGAGCAAGAGCAAGGTCCTTTGCCGTACAGGGACGCGATGCGACCGTGGCAATGATTTTCCGGTTATATTCCTCCGTGGAAAGCTCTTCCGGTTCACTCTTCCGTGCCGCCCGGCCCCCGATCAGCTCAACAGGAGCCGCCCGGCCGATGATCTCCGCCATAACCTTCAGCGTTTCCGCGGAAGGAATTCCCACATCATGTTCGGTTCCGGGACGATCCAGGGTATTCAGCTGCACCTTGTCGGGCCGGATCATCCCGACCATCCGGCGGAAACGTTCCGCCGATTCCGGAGAGTCGTTGATTCCCTGCGCGATGAAGAGTTCGAGCCACATCTGCGCACTCGAAATTTTGCGGAAATCTGCAATGCCGCGGGCGATCTTTTCAATGGTGAGCCCCGGCGCGGGACGGTTCATTTTCTGGAATTCCTCTTCATTGGAACCGTCGAGAGACGGAACGATGAGTTCCACGGGCGCCAGCTCTTTCGCAATCGCCGGATCCGTCAGGCAGAAGGAATTGGTCAGCAGACACAGCTTGACCTCGGGATAATTTTTTTCGATATGCGCAATGATCTCTCCGATGCGCGAATGCAGAGTCGGTTCGCCGGTTCCGGAAAAGGTGATGTAGTCAATGCGGGGATGCTTTTTCAGCGCCTCGTCGATCTGCTGAATCGCCAGAGCGGTCGGGAAATACTCTTTCCGCTCCGTGGTCAGGCATGTTGTTTTGCCGCATTCGCAGTAGATGCAGTCCATGGAACAGGTTTTATATGGAATCAGGTCGACTCCGAGGGAAATTCCGAGCCGCCGCGAGGGGATCGGACCGAAAATACAGCGATCTTTTGCAAGATTCATGACAAACTCCATTTTAAATTTCATGTTTTTGACGTATAATATAGCATGTTTCATTTAAAAAAGGAGCGGATGTCGTGGATTGGGTTCGGATTTATGCCATAATTTTTATTGCTGCACTGTTTTTTTCTCTGATTTACACTCCGCTCTGCAAGAGGCTTGCCCAGAAATTCCATTTTCTGGATGTGCCGAAATGCGAACAGCATAAACTGCACAGGAAAGCGACCCCGCTTCTCGGCGGACTTGCCATGTTCGCGGCATGGCTCACGACAATTCTCGGCGCTCTCGCCGCACGCTGCCTCTTTCCGAATCTCGCGGACAGCCGGATCATCGAACAGGCGGACGGCTTTTTTCTGGTCTCCCGGGAAACATTCGTCCTTCTCTTCTGCGCCGGACTCTCCACGCTGCTCGGGGTCTATGACGACAAATTCTCCATGAAGGCATGGAAAAAACTGATCGGGCAGATCCTCATCGCCATGATCGCAGCGACATGGGGAGGATTGACCATTACGCTCTTTATCGGAATCCCCATTGTCACATGGAGCGTAACCGTATTCTGGATTGTGCTGATCTTCAACGCGATCAACTTTTTCGACAACATGGACGGGCTGGCGGTCGGCACCTGCTGCATCGCGTTTCTGTTCTTCACGATCGCGGCAGCGATCAATCAGCAGTATTTGGTAGCGAGTCTGGCGGCGGTCAGCGCGGGATCGGCGCTGGGATTCTGGTGCTATAACCGGGCGCCGGCAAGCATCTTCATGGGCGATTCGGGAAGTCACTTTCTGGGATTTCTCATCGCGGCTGTCAGTTCGAAAGTGACCTATTACACGCCGGGAGTTTCCACCACCAGGTTCACAATGCTGATTCCGCTGTTCATTCTGGCGATTCCCCTGCTGGATACGGCAACGGTTGTCCTGATCCGTCTGCACAACCGCAAACCGATCTATGTGGGAGATCACAATCACATTTCGCACCGGTTTCTGCATATGGGACTCACGCG
This sequence comes from uncultured Victivallales bacterium, assembly GCA_944389445.1. GTDB lineage: Bacteria > Verrucomicrobiota > Lentisphaeria > Victivallales > UBA1829 > UBA1829. Next base: position 9,385 of record CALXMJ010000123.1, read on the forward strand.
TCCGCAGGCGGTTTCGATGGTTCATCTGCTCTGCCTGATCGCCGGACTCGGAGCCCTGCCCCTGCTCTGGGGCGAGGCCAGAACCAGTATTCTGCTGATTATTCAGGGCCTTGCCATTTTCACATTGATTACATTCCTGCAGTTCGCACTGTACAAAGAGGAGAGCAAATGAAAAATACAATGCGCTTCCAGAAAATCGGGGGAAGCCGCCAGCTGGTTCTGGACAAAGCGGAAGATCTGGAACAGATTCCGGTTCTGGATGAAGCCCTCTGGGCCGTCACTGCCATGCCGGCCGACTCGGTCATCATGGACAGGGAATTCCTGACCTTCCTCGACGCGGATGGCAACGGCAGAATCCGCCCGGAAGAGTTGAAAAACGCCGTCAAATGGCTGACAGGAGTGCTGAACGACTATTCCGGTATCGACAGTGCATCCGACACACTTTGCCTTTCCGCTCTGAATCCGGATCATCCGGATTCGGCAATGCTCCAGGCGTCGGCGCTGCTGGTGCTCGGCAATCTGGGGGCGGAAGACAAAACCCGGATCAGTCTGGCGCAGGTCCGCGATAAAAAAAGCATCATCGCCGCGGGCAACAACAATGGCGACGGCATCATCACCCCGGCCAATACGGAAAAAACCGCTGTTGCCCGCTGCATTGCCGACATTATCACCTGCTGCGGTTCCAAACAGGATCTCAGCGGAGAACCCGGCATTGATGAAACCATTCTGGATACATTCATCAAAGAAGGTTCCGCCCATCTGGAATGGCTGAAAACCGGACAGGACGACGACAAAAATTCTCCTTATGGTGAAAAAGCGGCGGAGTTTTATGCGCTTTATGCCACGATCCGGGAAAAAATCAACGAATTCTACACCTTCTGCGGCGGACTCGCGGACGACTCCGGAGATTCCCGCTTCGGCACCCTCCAGAAAATTGATCCGCTGAATGTGGACGAAATGGAAAATTTCATCCGCAAAGCTCCGGTTGCCATGCCCTCCGCATCCGCCCTGCTCTCCGTGAAAAAGTGGATGAATCCCCTCTGGAAGAACAAAATTCTGGACTTCCTTTCCATGGCAAAAGAGCTGAATGTCGTCGAAAACGAGGAGATTCTGACTGAACCGGAATGGCGGAAGATCGAAAAGAGTTTTGTCATCCGCAGCGGCTGGGACGCCAGAAAAAACAACGACAAATTCGATTCTCTTGATCTTCTGCTTCTTGAGGAATATCTCTCCGAAGAAAACATCGCGGCTCTCAGGGAAATGATTGCCGCCGATCTTTCCGTTGCCAAAGAAATCGCCGCATGCGATCTGCTGAAAAAGCTGATCCTGTATCAGCAGAACATGCTGACGTTTGTCAATAATTTCATCTGTCTGAGCGATCTGTTCAATCCGCAGAAACTTTCCGTCATCCAGCCGGGACGCCTGATTATCGACGGACGCTATTTCACGCTTCTCTCCAATGTCTCGAATCTGGCGGAACACAAGAAGATCATTGCGCGGAGCAACATCTGCGTCATGTACCTGGAACTCGGCACGGGCAAGGGAGCGGACGCAAGAAAGATGACCATGGCGGCTGCGGTCACCTCCGGTTCCATGCGAAACATTTTCATCGGCAAAACAGGAGTGTTCACGACCGGCGACGGCATCGAATGGGATGCAAAAGTCATTGATCTGATTCAGCAGCCGGTCTCCTTCTCCGAAGCGCTTCAGATGCCGTTTTTCAAACTCGGGGAATTCGCGGGAAAACAGGCGGACAGATTTTTTTCGACCAAATCCAAAAATGTTGAAACGGATATCACCAAACAGGTTACGGAAGTTGCGAACCAGAAGGCGCCGCTGCCGCAGGCGCCCCCGCAGACACCCGCTGTCAGCGGTTCCATGATGCTGATGGGAGGAGGGGTCGGCCTGGCGGCGCTGGGTTCTTCTTTTGCTTTCATCGCCAATACGCTGAAAAATGTCTCCTTCTGGAATGTTGTCGGCGTGTTTGTCGGGATTGCCCTGATCATCAGCGCTCCGGTCCTGCTGGTCTCTCTTTTCAAGCTCTGGACCCGATGTGTTTCCGATTTTTTCGCGGCAGGAGGATGGGCAATCAATCCCAAAATGCGCCTCTCACGTAAGATGGGACTCCTGTTCACCTATCGGCCGACCATGCCGCAGAGCATTCTGCTGCGTCAGGATCTTGTCAAAGTTTTCGCGAACCGGTTTGTCCCGGCGGATCATTCCCTGCGGAATGTGCTTCTCACGATTCTGTTCCTGCTGATCGGAATCCTCGCCGGCTATCTGATTTACCTGAAATTCATCGCTGTTTAAGAAAGGGTTCTTCTTATGAAACTATGCATGATCGGAAGCCGCGGACACTGCGGTTATGTTTTTGAAAGCATTGCGGATGTGCCGGAACTGTCTCTCGCCGCGGTCTCGCCGGGATGCGGCGACGATCCGTCCCGTCTTCTTGCCATGGCGGAAAAAGCCGGCTTCCGCCCGGAGCTTCATCAGGACTGGCGGACAATGCTGGACAAGGTCAAGCCCGATGTTGTCTGCATCGACGGACCGTTCGACAGACATGCGGAAATGTGCGTGGAAGCGCTCCGGAGGAAGATCCATGTTTTCTGCGAAAAACCGATTGCGCTGACTCTTGAGGATCTGGACCGGATCATGGAAGCGCACAAGAACTCTTCCGTGCGGATCGTCTCCATGGTGGGGCTCCGTTATGACCCGGCGTTCTATCAGGCGGCAAACATGGTGCACGCAGGAGCCATCGGCAAAGTGAAACTGATCCGCGCACAGAAATCCTATAAACTGGGATCGCGTCCTGATTTTTATAAAAAGCGCGAAACCTACGGGGGCACCATTCCCTGGGTCGGCAGCCATGCAATCGACTGGATTCTTCATTTCACGCGCGACACTTTCCGCAGTGTAACCGCGATACAAACCGTCGAAGACAATCATGGACACGGCGATCTGGAAGTCGCGGCGCTCTGTCAGTTTGTGACCAGAAGCGGCATTCTCGCCTCCGCAAGCATCGACTATCTGCGTCCCGCGGCGGCGCCTTCGCACGGAGACGACCGCGTGCGCGCAGCCGGAACCGAAGGCGTCATCGAAGTCGCCAACGGAAAAATTGTCCTGATCGACGCGAACGGGGAACGGGTCATCACCCCGGATGCGCCTGATCGGAAACTCTTTTCCGACTTCATTCTGGAGCTTGCAGGCGGACGCCCCGCTCTCGTCAGCGATGAAGAAACTTTTGAATTAACGCGTTCCTGTCTGCTTGCCCGCGAAGCGGCCGACACCGGAAAACAAATACTTTTTTAAGGAGAAAGACATGAAAACCAGAGTGGCACTGATCGGAATTTCCGGTTACGGCTTAGTTCATTTTGAACACATCAGAAAACTTGCGGACAAGGGCATTGTCGAACTTGCCGCGGTAGTCGTCATCAATCCGGATCAGGTTCAGAAACAGCTGGAAATTCTGAAACATTACAATACCAGGGTCTATGCGTCCACAGAGAAGATGTATGCCGATTTTTCCGGAAAGCTGGATCTGGTCTGCATTCCGACCGGCATCGCCTTTCATGAACCGATGACGATTGAAGCGCTCCGGAACGGAGCCAGTGTCCTGGTGGAAAAACCCGCCGCGGGTTCGATCGCCGGCATTGAAAACATGCAGAATGCGGAAAAAGAGTCGAACGGAAGATTTGTCGCGGTCGGTTTCCAGCACACTTATGCGCGGGAACTGCAGTTCATCAAACGGTATCTTCTCACGGGACGCCTCGGAAAGATCCGGAACATCACGGTCAAAGGGCTCTGGCCCCGCAACGACATCTATTATCACCGGAACAACTGGGCAGGCAGAATCAAATCCGACTCCGGGGCATGGATCCTCGATTCCCCGATCAACAATGCGTTTGCCCATTATCTGAACATCGAACTCTTCCTCGCGGGAAAAACCTTTCGAACCTCCGCGCACCCGGCGGGAGTCGAAGCGGAACTCTACCGTGCCCGCAGAGAGATTGAAACGTTCGACACCTGCGGCGTCCGGGTCAAAACCGGCGAAGGAGCCATCCTTACCGCGCTTTTCACACACACGACTCCACGCAATGACAATCCGCAGCTCCGGATCGAGTGTGACAAAGGCAGCGTCTACTGGAAAGTCGATGAAAGCTGGAACATCCGCTCCGATTCCGGAAAACTCCTCTACTCGGGGATTGTCGAGCAGCCGCACGACGACATGTTCGCCGATGTGATCGCCCGCCTTCGCGATCCCGAAGTCTTCACCTGCTCGCTTGATATTGCAAAAGCGCATACCACCTGTATCGAGGAACTTTACCGGAATTTCACGCCGAAACAGCTGACCGCCGCCTCCGTCACCCGGACGGAACCCGACGGACAGTATCTGCTGAAGAATGTCGAAGCCGTATTCGAAAAATGCTACCGGGAAAATCTTCTGCCCTCCGAAGCCGGAGCCGACTGGAATTGATTCCGTCCAATTTCCCGGGACTTGTCACACAAAAAAACGGCGCGGTACCGAAAGGTCCGCGCCATTTTTCTGTTCCGGATTCTCTCACCGGAATCCGGAATGAGCCATCCGATCAGAAAAAGAAGAAAAACGGAGTCTTTTTCCGCTGTTCAAACAACCACTCCCAGGTGCGGGAATCGTTGTATGCGGGGGTCCAGGAATTGTGTCCGCAGCGGTAGATTTCGTGATAAATGGTCTTTTTGCTTCCGGCCTCTCTGAGCGCTTTCACCATATTCTGTGAGCGAATGGTGGGAACCGTGGTATCGCTGTCGCCGTGAAAGACATTCAGAGGAAGATTCTTCAGGCGGTCCGCACAGGCGAGGTCCGCTCCTCCGCAGACCGGGACCGCAGCGGCAAAGCGGTCCGGCTGGCGGGAAACGAGATCCCAGGTACCATACCCGCCCATGGAAATGCCTGTCACATAGAGGCGATTTTCATCGACGCCGAACTCCTTGATCTTGGCATCCAGCAGCTTCATTGCCAGCGCCATCGGTTCCGACGGCTGTTCCGGAATCGTATGCGATTTTGCGCTCCACGGGGTATCCACCCACTGTTTTCCCGCGGGACACTGAGGAACAATGACAATCACTTTTTCCCCGTGCTTCCGGATGTAATCCATCATTTGAGGGATTCCATGCTTCAACTGGGCGAGGTTGTCGGTTCCCCGTTCCCCCGCCCCGTGCAGGAAAAGCAGCAGAGAATACGATCCGGGGCGATCCTTTCCTTCCACCGCCTGGCAATAAGGCAGAGAAGCGCCTTTTCCATCTTGATAAACGAGCTGCTGCATTTTCAGTTTTTCCGCCGGATTTTCCTTTTCGGCGGCAATGACAGCTCCGGCGACAGCTGCGGCAAGCACAGCTCCGGCAAGCAATTTTTCCTTCATGATCGACTCCCTGCAATCCAAATGCCGTTATCGGCTGTGCTCCATATGGGACAGCTTCGCTTTTCCGAGCGGATAGACTTCAAAACCGATTTCAAACAATTTCCGGTGATCCAGAATATTCCTGCCGTCGAAAATGAAAGCCGGCTTTTCCATGGAATCGTAAAGGCGCTGATAATCGAGCTCGGCAAATGACTGCCAGTCCGTGATGACGGCAATGGCATGAGCGCCTCTGGCGGCCTCGTAGGGATCGTCGCAGTATTCGATCCGGTCCTCATAGCCTTTCATATCCAGGCGGGCGTTCGGAAGTGCCTGCGGATCATGAATTGCCAGTTTCGCATGTTCCTCGATCAGCATCTGCGAAATGTAGATCGCGGGCGATTCGCGTGTATCTCCCGTATCGGCTTTGAAAGCAAAACCGAACAGGGCGATCCGCTTGCCGGACAGCGTATTGAACATGGCTTTGACGATACGCTCGGCAAAACGGCGCTCCTGGAAATCGTTCATTACAACAACCTGTTCCCAGTATCTCGCGACACTCTCCAGATTGTATTGTTCACAGAGATACACCAGATTCAGGATATCCTTTTTGAAACAGGAACCGCCGAATCCGACTCCGGGACGCAGAAACTTGGGACCGATTCTGGAATCCATGCTGACCGCACGGGAAACCTCGGAGACATCCGCACCGGTCCGTTCGCAGAGAGCGGAAATGCTGTTGATCGAAGAAATCCTCTGCGCAAGCATCGCATTGGAAACCAGTTTCGACATCTCGCTGCTCCAGACGTTTGTCGTCAGAATGCGTTCCCGGGGAACCCAGCGGGCATAAAGCTCGACAAGCGCCTGCATCGCCTCGTGACTGTCGGGAACGGTCATGGAACCGATCAGCACACGGTCGGGATTCTCCAGATCCCGGATCGCCGTTCCCTCGGCAAGAAACTCCG
>CALXMJ010000124.1 GCA_944389445.1 uncultured Victivallales bacterium
CATGTTCACGAAGGCGCTCGGCGTTGAAGTCGCCAGATACGGAATCAATGTGAATCTGATTGCGCCGGGCTTCATTCTCACAAATCTTTCCGCGCGCTACTCGGAGGAGGAAAAGCGGGCGTTCCTGAGGAAAATCCCGCTCGGCCGACTGGGAAAGACTTCCGATATCACACCGATGATGCTGTTTCTCGCCGATGACGAAAAATCCGCCTTCATCACCGGGCAGACCTTTGTCATCGACGGCGGACAATCCATCGACGGCGCCATTGATTTGATGATTGAGTGAATCACGGAACATCAGAGGAGAATCCGATATGAGTTCATCACGTTTTCCCCATCTCCGCAGCGTCAACAGCTACGGAGTCGCCGGAGAATGCCGCCGCGGACTCGTGCGCGGCATGCTACGGAGCCGCCGGAGAATGCCGCCGCGGACTCGTGCGCGGCATGGGATATACCGAAGAAGAGTTCGAAAGGCCGATCATTGCGGTTGTCAACTCCTGGAACGAGTATAATCCGGGACATGTCCACCTGCGCAATCTCAGCGAACGCGTCAAACAGGGAATCCGGGAAGCGGGAGGCCTGCCGTTCGAGCTCATGACCACCGCGGTCTGCGACGGCATGGTGCTGAAAAATCCCTCCTACATCGAACTTCCCAGCCGGAACAGCATCGCCGACGAGGTCGAACTCATCGTTGAAAGCAACATGTTCGACGGCATGGTGCTGCTCTCCACCTGCGACTCCATCGTTCCGGGTCATCTCATGGCAGCGGCGCGCCTCGATATCCCCGCCATCATGGTCACGGGCGGGTATATGCCCATGCCCGTTTTCAACGGGGCGTCCGTCAACTACATCGAACTCACCGACCACGTCGGCAAAGTCATGAACGGGCAATACGACCGGGCAAAGGCGGATCAGGAAGTCGCAAACATGTACGCCCCCTGCGGAGCATGCGGCGTCATGACCACGGCAAACAGCATGTGTCTTGCCGCAGAAGCGCTCGGACTCACCCTGCCCGGCAACGGCTGCATGTCCGCTTCCGGCTCCGCGATTCTCCAGTGCGCCTACCGTGCGGGAAAACGGATCATGGAACTGGTGGCGGAAAACATCACGGCTCGCAGAATCATCACAGCCGACGCCGTGGAAAACGCCATTGCCATGACCATGGCTACGGCCGGATCGACCAATCTTTTCATGCACCTTCCCGCCATTGCCAACGAGGCGGGACTTTCCGAGCGGTGGTGGGCAAAATTCGACCAGGCCTCGCGGAAGATCCCGCAAATCGTGGCGGCATCCCCGAGCGGACCGTGGCACCTTCAGGATGTGGACCGCGCAGGAGGCTCTGCCGCTGTCATGAAACGTCTGCTTCCGCTGATCCACAAGGACGCACTCACGGTCACGGGAAAGACGGTAGGGGAAAACTATGCGGAAGCTCCGGTCTTCGATGAGGAAATCATCCGTCCGCTGGAAAATCCGGTCTCCGCCTCCGGGGCGCTCTATGTTCTCTACGGCTCCCTCGCCCCGGACGGCTGTATCATCAAGGCCGGTGCCTGCGACGACTCCATGCGCCGTTTTTCCGGACCGGCGAAAACCTTCGATTCGCTCGACGAAGCTCTCGCCGCGCTGAACGGGAACCGCATTGAAAAAGGCGATGTCGCAGTTCTTCGCTATCTCGGCCCGAAAGCAGCCTTCGGAACCACAGCATACGTCTTTCAGAAAGAACTCAAGGGGCGCGGCCTGGCTCACGATGTGGCAATCGTCACGGATGGCCGTTTCTCCGGCGGTTCCAGCGGACTGAGCATCGGTTATCTTTCCCCCGAAGCCGCCCTCGGCGGTCCGCTTGCTCTCGTCCGCGACGGAGACCGCATTGAAATTGATCTTGACGAACGGCGGATCGACCTTCTCATTCCGGAAGAGGAACGGAATCGGAGAAAATCACAATGGCACTGGGAATTCCATGCAGAAAAGTATCCGCCCTTTCTCCGGCTCTTCAGCAGGAACGTCGGATCGCTGGCAAACGGAGCCATCTGGGAATGAAGACTCTCGAAACCGATGTCCTGATCGTCGGAGCCGGGCTTGCCGGACGGAATGCCGCGGCGGAACTCCGCGAAACCGCACCGGAACTCCGCGTTCTCATCACGGATTCCGGCGGAGCGGCGTCCACGGAAATCATGGGATTCTCAGCGCCGGTCCATCCGGGCGACTCCCCGGAACTCTTTCTCCGGGATATCCTCGTATCCGGCGGCGGACTCGCTGATCCTGAGCTTGCACGGACCCTCGCAGAAGGAGCCATTCCCGAACTCAGGCGACTCGAACGCTGCGGCATCCGCTTCGACAGAACAGCGGACGGAAGATACGATACCGTCAATGCGGTCGGTTCCAGCCTGCCACGGGTTGTGCACAGCGGAACAACAACCGGAAAACAGGCGATGCGCCTCCTCAAAACCGACATGCGGAATCTGCGGATCGTCCACCTGATGAAAAAGGACGGAATCATCACTGGAGCCTTTGCCGACGACGGAACCCGCATCTCCGCAAAAGCCGTCATTCTTGCGGGAGGCGGATTCGCCGGACTCTGGAAGTTCTCCACATGGAGCCGCAACCGGCGGGGAGACTGTCTGATCCTTGCCTCCGACGCGGGCGCGGAACTGACCGGCCTCGGCTGCGTCCAATTTGAACCCACAGTCGCGGTCTTCCCCGAACATTGTTCCGGATTCCCCGTCATCACGACCATTCTTCACGAAGGAGCCACTCTGAGGAATCGTCAGGGACAATCTCTTCTGCCTCGGGAAGCCCCCATTCCCAGAAAAAGCGAACTGGCGAAACGCATTCTGCGGGAGATCAATGCAGGAAACGCTCTGCCTCACGGAGGAATACTCTATGATCTTTCCGGACTCAATGAAGAGATTTTCGCCGGAAAATATCCGGAATACCACATAAAATTCAAACAGATTGAACCGGATTTCAAACGTCTTGCCTTCGAAGTGAAACCCGGTGCCCATACCACACTCGGAGGGATCCGGATCAACAGCCGCTGCGAAACATCCGTTCCGGGGCTGTTTGCCGCGGGAGAAGCCGTCGGAGGCATCCACGGGCGCGACCGGATCGGCGGCAATGCCGGACTCGAAGTCTTCGTGTTCGGTCGAATCGCCGGGAAAAGCGCCGCGGACTACGTCCGGAAGACAAAACGCATCCGTCCCCCGAAGCTTGATTTCCCTTTCCGCCCGACTCCGGAAAACATTTTCCGGGAAATCGCCGTCATCCTCGATTCCAGTTTCGATCCGCTGAAAGATCCCGGAAAACTGGAAAAAGGGATTGATCTTCTCAAACAACTGCCGCCCTTTCCACACGTCCGCCTGGCGATCGCGGCTCTTGACGATGCCCTGAGCCATCCTTGAAACATCTCGCTCCATCTCTTTCCGTTCCGGAAGCATCCGCAATTCTCCGCATTCCCATCTCCGTGGATCGGTTACCTTGATTTCTATCGACAATATTTTTTTATTTTTTTCAAATTTCCCTCTTGCTCATAACTAGACCTGTAAGTATAATTACAAAAAATGAGTTGAAAACGAAGAATGAAACCGCCTGTCAAACGAACAAATCTGGTCAACAGAATCCGTCGGGAAATCACCGAAGGGGTTTATCCGCACGGGTTCCGTTTCCCCATCGAACGGGATTTCTGCCGCGAACTCGGCGTTGCGCGGGAAACACTGCGGGGAGCGTTGAAAATTCTCGAAGAGGAAAATTATATCGAGCGAATCATCGGACAGGGCACCTACGTCCGCTACGGAGACACGCGCGAACTTTTCTTTCTGATCCCCTGCCCCGATTACTTTATCCAATCCGGGTATACGACGAGATTTACCATAAAAAAAATTCTAAGCGGCTGTCTGATGCAGTCCCATCTGCTGAATTTCCATGTGGTGACGCTTTCCATCTCGCGGACGAACAGCCAGCAGGATATCGACTGGAACGCTCTGCGCCAGCTGCCGGAACGGGCACGGGTCGTTTTTTACAGCAACTGGTTCTATCCGGTCTATCCTCTGCTGTACGAAAAGAAATGCCGGGTCATGATGGTGCGGAATGTCTGGCAGAATATACCCGCCGAACAGGATTATCCGGACAAATGGGCATCCTGTTACCTGGATGAATATTCGGCATTCATCTCCAACGTGGAGCTGCTCCATTCCAGCGGCTGCCGGAAAATCATAGCGGCAGGAGCTTATCTGGACAATCCGGAAAATCCGCGCAAGGCCGGATATTTCGAGGGACTCCGCCGCTGCGGACTGGATGTAAACAAAGGCTGTACATGCGATACACAGTCACTTTCCGAACATCCGGAAAAATTCAAGCCTGCTATCATGGATTTATACAGCAAACATCATTTTGACGGTCTTCTCATTGCACTGCCCGATACCTTTTTTATTGATTATACCAAAACCCTGAATGGAAATCTGGGCATCCCGGAGGAGATCCGGATCATCACGGAATTTGAATACGAATACAACAACAGCCTGAAACGTCCGGTCACTTCGTACGCTTTCGATTTTCAGGAACTCGGCGGGGTGCTCGCGCGTTTTCTCTTTACGGAGGACTACCAGCAGAAAAAATTCACATTTCAACATTTTTATAAAAACAAGGAGGCTTTAAAATCATGAAGGCTAAAAATTTCACACTGATAGAACTTCTCGTGGTCATTGCGATCATCGCGATCCTGGCCGGTATGCTTCTTCCGGCATTGAACTCGGCAAGAGAGAAAGCAAGAGCGACCCAATGCGTCAATAACATGAAACAGACCCATCTGAGCCTTCTGGGATACACGGAAGCCTTCGACGGGTATGTGATTCCCGCTCTCTTTGAAGGCTTTCTGGCCTGGGCATGCGTTCTGAACGACTACAAACTGATCGATACCACAGGGCCCCTGGGCGGAAACGGACGGGGCACCCTCGCTCCGCTTCTCTCCTGCCCGAGCCAGGAACCGCTCACCGATCCACTCGGCAGAACAAACAAGCTCTGCGACATTCAATATGTGGACTGCTATCATTATGGACTGAACCACTGCGTCAGCACCTGTCTCCCCGAGGGCGGCAAACCGGTACGCCTGGAAAAAGTCTATCAGCCGACCATCACCTACTGGATGCTTGAGGGAAACAATCCGAGAACCTATCCGGATTACACCTACACAGGCTCCTATGCGGGGAAGTTCCGGCACACCAATGGAATGAATATCCTTCATTTCGACGGACACGTTTCATACAGAAAACATCTCGGAACCGTCTCCTGGACCAGCCGCAACTGGGCGGGAACCACTCCGAGAGACCAGATCACCTGCGACTGAAAAGCAGACATGCCTGAGGAGTATCGTCGGAAAAGACGATACTCCCGAGTGCCGGAAAAACACCCTCCCATAAGATGACATTCACTGAAAAGACCCATACATCCCGACAGACGGCGACATCTTGAAAAGATACGCAATTCCCTGTCCGGAGCAAAGAGCCAGTGAGACAAGAACATCCTTCTCCACATCCGGAATTCTTTTACAATTATACCAGCCTCCCCCCATCTTCCGGTTTTCACAGAGATCCCCGGAAATTTTTTTTCTGAAAAGATCAATCCTCTCCTCTCCAGGAAACAGAGACACGGGGAAAAAACAAAATGACAAAATGGATGGATTTATAAAGAAGTTTCCATGCAATCCGGTCGTTACAAGCCTTCTGCATACTGTAGAATTACAGAATTACTAAAATTAAGAAAGAAGTTTCACTGGAAGCACTTGCAAAGTTGATAAAGGCAGTGTAAGATAAGACGAAGACCCCCTCTGAGCAACCGGAATATTCTCAGACAGGCGGCTCCTCAGGAAGCACTGCTATATATGAAATCAGCAAACGGTCAGGAACAGATGCGCATAGAATCTCAAATCTCCGGAATTTTCAGGAAGCCGCCGCTATGCGATCACACTCTCTTGACGGAAGAATATCATCAGGAAAAATTCACATTTCAACATTTTTATAAAAACATGGAGAGATTGTTTGCATGAAAACTGGAAAATTCACACTCATAGAGCTCCTCGTGGTCATTGCGATCATCGCGATCCTGGCGGGGCTGCTGCTGCCGGCATTGAACTCGGCAAGAGAGAAGGCAAGATCAGTACAATGTGTCAACAATATGAAGCAGACGCATTTGAGCCTCCTCGGATACAGCGAAATTTTCGACGGATTCATCATCCCTTCTCTGAATGAAGGAGACTCTCCCTGGGGCAATTACCTCAGCACGTTCAAGCTCATGCAGATGACCGGAGCCAGAGGCGGGAACGGAGAAGGAACCATCGCTCCGCTGCTCTCCTGTCCCAGCCAGGATCCCCTGACCGATCCCCTCGGCAGAACCAACAAGCTCTGCGATATTCAATATGTCGGCTGTTATCACTATGCGCTTAATATGCTTGTCAGCGTCCGCCGGGCAACCGGCGATCTGCCAAAGCGTCTGGAAAAAGTCTACCAGCCAACCATCACCTACTGGATGCTCGAAGCAACCAATCCGAGGACCTACCCGGACAACAACATCACCGGCGCATTCTCCGGGAAATTCCGGCACCTGAACGGAATGAATATTCTCCATTTCGACGGACACGTCTCCTTCCGGAAACATCTCGGCACCGTTTCCTGGACCAGCCGCAACTGGGCGGGAACCACTCCGAGAGACCAGATCACCTGCGACTGAAAATTCAATTTCAATAAAAAAAACCACCATTAACAACGATCAGGAAGTTCGATCATGAAACAATGGAACACACTTCTTTTGTGCGCCGTTTCCGCGGCACTCCTCCTCTGCACCTCCGCACAAGCGGCGGAACGTCAGCAGAAAACGCTCCAATGGCCCTTCGACCGCCTGCCGGAAGAAACCCTCCGCTCAATGAAAAAGAAGGTCTTCGCCCACTACTTCTCCCAGTTCCCCATCTCCATTGACGACCGGGATCCGGCAAACGATTATTATCAAAAAGGCTATCTCCATCCGGACGGCGAAAACGGAAAACATCGCGCCTACGGACACTTCATCAACCAGCGTCCGATTCCGCGCCTTCCCCGGCGCGTCCCGAACTGGTCGGAACTCGACCGCTACGACGAAGTCCGCATGGCTGCCGAAACCGGAATGGACGGATTCGCCTACAACATTCTCTCCACACAGGGGCGTCACTGGAACACACTCCTGGATCTGATGAAACAGGTCAAAAAATACGGCAGAGGATTCTCCATTCTGATTATGCCCGATATGACCGCAGAATTCAGCGGACACCCCGAACGCATGGTCCCGGCTCTCCTGAAAATCGCAAACGATCCCTCTCTCTTCCGCATCGACGGCAAACTGGTGATCGCCCCCTACAACGCCTATGCCCAATCCCCCGAATGGTGGAAGGATCGCATCGCGGAACTGAAACAGAACGGAGTCGAAGTTCTCTTCATCCCCGGATTCCAGGGCTGGTGGAAGTATCTGAAGAACTACAAGGATCTTTCCATCGGCTTCTTCGACTGGGGAACCAGCACGCTGGATGAACAGGTGCGCTGGCGCAGAAAAGCGCTCGCGGAAACGCCCCGCTACGGCAAGTTCTTCATGGCGCCGGTCCGTCCGCAGGACTGCCGTCCGCGTGCCGGATGGAGCGGAGAAAGCCGCGGCTCCGAACTCTTCCGCGAAATGTGGAAAACCGCCATGGACTACGATGCCGGAATGGTTCAGCTCATCACCTGGAGCGATTACTC
>CALXMJ010000125.1 GCA_944389445.1 uncultured Victivallales bacterium
AGCTGGTCTGCAACGGAGTGGATATGAAAATGGACATCCCCGGACTCCGTGGACAGCTCTCCTTCTTCTATGTGAAAAACCTTGTCGTTCAGGACTACGAATGCCTGGATCTTGGGAAAGTCGGATATGGTATTCATATCTGCACCTTCGAGGATGTCCTTGTGGAAAACGTACATATCGAAGGAGAGAAAGATGCTGTTCATTTCGGCCGGGGATCCCGTTTTATTCTCCGGCGCGGACTGTTCCGCACCTTTGACGATCCGATCGCCTTGAATGCCTATGACTATGCGGATTCCAATCCCCAGTTCGGCTGGATCGAAAATGGACTGATCGAAGAATGTGTTGATCTGGAACAGTCCGAAACCACCGGGTTCTTCTGCCGAATGCTGGCCGGGGCGTGGAGCGAATGGAGGCCCGGAATGGAAATCCAGAATTCCGATCTGGTGATTTCAAACGGAAAACTGTACAGTGCACACATGAAGCCGGACGGAAAACTCTTTTTTTCGCGAACCGCACCGACCCATGCGGAGGGGTTTGCCGAGCATGACGGAATTCGCTGGCGCGTCGCGCAGGAGGACTTCGGCCGACAGTGCGGATGCAGAAATATCCATTTCCGCAATATCCGTCTGGAGAAAACCCGAGCGCAGGCGTTTCGTCTTCATTTCGGAAACAACCGTTATTCCCGGAGCATCTATCCCGGGGAGTCGTTTCCCATGCAGGAAAACATTCTGCTTGAAAACATTGTCTGCAGTGGGCAGGTGGACTCGCTTCTGACCGCCAACACACCGGTTGACTGCGTGCGGATTGTCCATTCCACTTTAAACGGAAACAATATCGTGTTTGAGACACTTGATGAGGTCCCCGGGACATATCCGCCGGTCCGTCTGCTGATCGAAGGAACGGCTTTCCTGGGGAAAAAGCCCTGTATAGTTTCCTCCGTTCCCGGTCGGCCGGTGATCCTGAAAGTCGCAGCATCCGTTGCAACGGAAAAGAGCGGAGGATGTGCTGTGGAGGGCAATGTTCATATTGAAGCTTCGGATTTCAGAATTAAAACAAAAAAAAAGGGAGTCAAAAAGAAATGAAAAAAGAAAAAAAGAGAGATTTTGATTTTACATTAATAGAATTGTTGATTGTAATTGCAATTATTGCAATTCTTGTATCCATTCTTCTGCCCGCATTGAATTCCGCCAGGCAGAAAGCGAAATCGGTACAGTGCATTTCTCATCTGGGACAGGTCATGAAGGGGAGTCTGATGTATGCGGACGATCATGAGGGACAGATTCCGATCGGAACGCCAAGCGGGAGCAGCTATTTGTCGTTTCCTCAGCTTTATTATTCTGTTTACGGGAGAGCGTATGTGAAACGTTCTCTGCTCCAGTGTCCGTCGGATCCGTTTCCGGTTACGGATTTTTCGCTGGCACATTACTCGAACACCTATGGGATCTATCAGCCCTATGCCGAACTCGGAGGTTCTCTGACGCGCCGCAAGGAAATTTCCGGGGAGTACTGGTATTTCGTGGAAAACAAGATTTCCAATTCCGGTTACCGGATGAACCGGGTGAAATCCGCGTCCGCCACTCCTTCTTACGCGGATGTGCGCAGGACCGACAATCTGAAAACCGGATGGCAGTATACCGGGAGTCAGAGGAAAGAAACCGGAGCCGTTTACTTTCCCCACCTGCTCCGAAGCGGAGGCGCGTTCCTGGACGGGCATGCCGCCGCCGTTTCTCCTGCAGCGTTTCGGGTTCAGTATCAGATCACCATTCAGAATATCTCCTTCCCGTAAAATGAGGTGCAGTGATGAATCGTCTGCTTTTTTTCGTATTTTTTCCGTGTTTTGTTCTTCTTCATGGGGAGGAGCTGATTTCCTACGGGAATCGGCTGGAGAAAATTTCTCTGCATCCGGCGGGTGCTGCGGAATGCACACCGATCCGAAATTCAAATGGGACGGAAGCTTTGAAAGTTCTCTGGGGCCCCGCTTTGGAGAAAGAAAAAACCGTTTCCATCCGGGCGCTTCCGATCTGTTTGTCCGAATTTGAAACAGCGGAGTTTTCTCTTTCGGTTTATGTTCCTTCGGGGTGCTCCGCCGAATGGATCCGGCTTCTGCTTCAGGGACCCGAACGGAAGAATACCGTGCTGCAGGCTCCGGTTCCCTCCGTTCAGAAGAGCGGATGGCAGACTTTGAAATTCTTCTGTAAAACTCCTTCCGGGAGAGCGCCGGTTTTATCAGAGCTCCGGATTGTTTTCCGTCACGGACGCGGAAGCCGCCATACTCTGCTGCTCGGGAAGCTGGAGGTACAGTATGGCGGATTGCTCTGTTCCCTGAATACGGGAAGTCCGGTCGGCGTGCTGGATCTCTCCCGGAGGAAAACGGCGGAACTGATCCTTGAAAACCGATCCGCATCCGTCCGGACATTTGATCTGAGCTTCCGGGTGACTGATTCCTACGGGAAAATACTGGATACCGGACGTCAGAAAGTCTCTCTCCATCCCGGAGAAAAACAGATCAAACCGTTCCGACCGGTGGAAGTTGCCGGTGTATATCATGTGGACTGCTCTCTTTCGGAACAGGGAAGGAACCATTCGTTTCACAGACGGTTTGCCGCGATGGTTCCTGCGGAATCTGCCGGTCCGTTGAAAAAGGGAGAATTTCTCTTCAGCATCTGTTCGCATTCTCTGCGCAGCCGGTTCCCGGAGATCGAAAAAGAGATTGAACTGATGCGGCTCTGCGGCGCCCGGCATACGCGGAACGGATTCAGCTGGCCGGAAATTCAGCCGGAAAAGGAGGTATTCAACTGGATCCGGGCGGATCATTTTATGAATCTTCTTGAGGCGAATAATCTGGCGCTGCAGACGGCTTTTATCTGGGCGCCGGCATGGGCGGTCCGCAAAGGGCGGGAAAAGACGCGGCGCGGATTGCCGTGTCCGGATTTCGACGCCTACCGGAATTATGCAAGGACGCTGGTTCGGCACTACCGGGGACGAATCCGCTTCTACGAGGTCTGGAACGAACCTGATATTTCCGATTTCGCCGCATTTTCCGCAGAGGAGTACACACAGCTTCAACGAATTGCTTATGAGGAGGTGGAAAAAGCGGATCCGGAAGCTCTGGTGCTGGCCGGCGGATTCGGCAATACGAACGGATTGCCTCTTCAGAAGGTTGTTTTTACACAGGCCCCGGATACCTGCGACATCATTGCCTATCACGAACACGGCATCTTTTCAAACTATACCGGACCGATCGAACGGGTTCTGAAATTCTGGAGAGAACTGAAGGTAAAACAGCCATGGTTCGCCAATGAGACCGCCGTCAGCAGTGCGGCAGTCAGCGAAAACGAACAGGCGGTGACATTGTTTAAAAAGCTGATCTACTCCTGGTCAAGAGGTTCCATCGGATACACCTGGTACAATCTGCGGAACAAAGGCTGGAATCCGAAAAACGGAGAGCATAATTTTGGCATGGTGACCATGGATTTTCAACCGAAACCGGTTTATGTCGCTTTCAATGCGCTGGCCAGCCTTTACCGCGGAGCCCGACTGGTTGCAGAGACGAATTTCCGGAACGACCTCTATTCCTTCCGTTTTCAAGGGAGGGGGTACACATTGTATCCAGTCTGGAGCGAACGAAAGGATCAGGACCGCCTGCTTCTTGTTTTCCAGAGCAATGCGGACCACGGCGAATTCCTGGATCTGATGGGGAACTCCTTCCCGCTGAAATTCTGGAAGTCCGGCGGGAAATATCTACTGGTCGGGGAGGTAGACTCCCGGCCGGGAACGATCCGTCTCCCGGGAGAGCAGGCGGATTTGGAATACTGCGGCGTTCTGGTGGAATCCATGAATAAGCTGCGGGTTGATCCGGGAGAAAAGCGGACCCATGCGTTCCGGGTCTGGAATCCGTATCCGCAGGCCCAGAACATTACTCTTGAACTGAGTTTGCCAGAGGGTCTGAAGACGCCGTTTTCCAAAATGACCGGTCTTCTTGCTCCGGGAGAAAGAAAATGTTTTGCATTTGAATTTGAGGCTGCGAAAAATTTTTCCTCCTCCGGAGAGCTGGAAAAGGCGATTCATCTTGCTGTCCGCTTCCAGGAGAGCGGGATCGGCGGCCGGATTCGTTTCCCTCTTCATCCAGCGATTTCGCTCTCAGCTCGAAAAGAAACATGGCAGAGAATCGGGGAAGCGTCTTCCAAAATGCTGGTGCAGTCACTGGTGGAGGCCAAGCCCTCGAATCAGAATCTGTTCTGGAAAGGTCCATCCGATCTGTCTATGGTGGTTTCCGCGCGGATAGTCCGGGGGAGTGAACTTCAGTTCATCGTAGCGGTAATTGACGACGTGCATCATCAAACATTCCATGGACACGATCTCTTCCGCGGCGACAGCCTCCAGCTGATGCTCCAGCTTCCCGGACAGAATACCCCGTGGGAGATCGGCGCCGCTGTCCGCGGGAACGGGGAACGGGAGATGTACCTCTGGAATGCCCCGCCGCAGTTCCGGAAAGAGGAGGTCCTTTCCAGATTCCGTCTGCACACTGCTGTGGATAGCCGGAACGCTCTCTTCTACACGATATCCCTCCCGCTGAAGGTGCTTGGCACATCATGCGAGGAGCTGAAAAAGGGATTCAGCTTCAATGTCATGGCAAATGATAACGACGGGCCGATCCGGGAAAGTTTCATTTCCCTGATTCCGGGTGATCCGAAAAACGTGAACAATTTCCGTCTGATCGTCGTTGAATGAATCCGCTTCTCTTCAGACGGCTTTCCGAAGCTGTCAGGTTTCAAACGGAATAAAAAGGAACATCGCAACCGATTATGCCGGATTGTAACTCGACTGCGCAGGAGGCCAGATATTTTCTTCCCATTTTTCAAACAAAGTGCGGAAGGATCCGAATTTATGTAGATCACCTCCCCCCCAGGAAACACGACTGGCCGCGTTCCTCAATCAAAATATGGGCACATTTTCGAACTCTTTTGAGGGAAAGAACGTTTTTTTTTCTGTTTGAGCTGCCTTCAGACATTACAACGGGGAAGCACCAGACGGGGATTGACAAATATTCTCGACCGTTCATCCAAAAACCGCTCCTTGTGGATCAGACGGAACAATTCCCGGCAGGCATATTCTGCAAGAACTTCATCTCCAAGATCAACGGATGCTGCAGGAGGATTCAGGCCGGAAAGGTATCCCGGAGAATGATTCCCGAAAACGACATGCGGAAACGGAGCAAATGCAGCTGCGCAGATCCGGAGAGGCGGATCGTCCGTTCCGCGTTCCGGAATGGGCGTATGTCTTCACCGATGAAACAATCCCGCCCCGGAGCCTGCATCCGGAAGGAAACAATTTCTGGTGGGTCTCGTTCGGCGGCGTCAAAGACACGCTGCATGACGCAGAGGAAATCCGGGAGGAGCTGTTCAAGATCGCCTATGGCGCATGGGCGTACATCAAAAACCATCCGGACGGACGGGGAAAGGGATGGACTCTCGACTGGATCGGCAGTCTGCCGGGAAAACGGGAGAGCTGGCGCTTCGAGGGCGACCATATCCTCACTCAGTGCGACATCGAAGCCGGAGGAATTTTTCCCGACACCGTCGCACACGGCGGATGGAATATGGATGAACACATGCCCGAAGCATTTTATTTCAAAGGGAAACCCTCGATTCTGCATCCGACGCCGTCGCCGTTCGGGATTCCGTACCGGAGCCTCTATTCCCGCAATATTCGCAATCTGCTGTTCGCGGGACGCCAGATTTCCGCCTCGCACATGGCGCAGAGTTCGATCGGGGTCATGGGAACGTGCGCGGTGACTGGACAGGCGGCGGGGACCGCCGCCGCTCTGGCGGTCAAATACGGAACGTTCCCGCGGGAGGTCGGATCGGCGCATCTTGCGGAACTGCGGGAAACGCTGCTGGAGGACGATCAGTTCATTCCGGGCCTCCGCCGGATGCCGTCGCCTCTCTCGCTCCTCGGAACCCCCTCACACGAGACGCTTCGCGACGGGATGGACCGCGACTGGGACGACGGATCTCACGGAATCACGCTTGCGCCGGGAGACTCCTGCGGATACTCGTTCAGCGACCCCGTGGAGATTTCCGGAATCCGCATTGTCTTCGACAGCGACCTTTCGGACAATAAACGTCTCTCCTGCGAGGAGGGTCGGCCGGCGCGGGAGATGCCGGGATGCCTGTTCCGCCGCTTCCGGGTCGAAATTCAGAACGGGGACGGCGCATGGTTCACGGTCCGGGAAGAGGCGGAAAACCGTCATCGCCTAGTTCGGATGCACTGGCCGCCGGTTACGGCGCGGGCGATCCGGATTCTTCCCCTTGAAGCATGGGGAGGAAACGGGGGACGCATCTTTTCCGTGGATGTTCTCTGAGTCTGCTTCGATATGATTCCGGCATCTCCAGAGGAAACTGGCCACGGGCGGATCCGGATTGCGGATTTCCAGCGAATCCGGCGGATGCTTGCGTACGCGTCAACATGGTTCGGCTGCACGGCGGATCTTCTGCTGGACAGCAGCGCGATCCTCATTTTGTATATGAGTCGTCTGGGGGGATCGGCGTCGCTGATTCTTCTTGCGGGCGGCATCAGCAGTCTGGTCACGATGTTTCTGCAGATTCCCGCGGGATCAATCGTCGACCGTCTCGGAGCGAAACGGGGAATCTTTCTTTCCTGCGGGATCGTGATGGGATCCTTTTTCCTGATTGCATCCGCACCGTTCTGGGGAAGCGCGGGCAGCGCAGTGGTGATCGCGGGAGTGGGATTTCATGCGGTTTCGAAAGCGCTGTGGAATGTTTCGTGGTATCTGATTCTCGGCGGCATTCTGCGTCCGCGCGAACGGGGAATGTTTCTCGGGACCATGCGGTTTTCCTATTATCTGCTGAATGCGGTTGTTTTTTTCCTGCTGGGAGTGGCGCTGAAATCCATTTCGTCGATTGAATTTCTTCAGGCGGTTTTTGTCGGAGTCGGACTGCTCTCGATCGGGAGGATTCTTGCGATTGCCGGAATCAGGCTGAATGTCCGCTCGTCCGGGACGCCGCCGAAACGGTCTCTGAAGGAGGCGTTCATGATCTTGCTTTCCAATAGTTCTCTTGTCGGAGCGGCGATCTATACGGCGCTGGTGAGTTTTGCGTTTGCCCCGGTCCTGCAGCTTGCGCTGATCTACTTCAAGAACACCATGAAATTCGATGGAGGAAGTGTTCAGCTGATCTCCTCCGTCGGGCTGGCGGGGAACATCTGCGCGGCGCTGGTGTACGGGAATCTGCTGAAGCTCTTCGGGATGCGGTTCTTTCAAATTGCCATGCACCTTTCCTTTCTGGTCGTGTGCGTGGGATTTTCGCTCTGCTCGCCGGGAATGCCGGCGGAGGCAACGCTGTGCAGCGGACTTTTTTTCTGCGCCTGCTTTGCATTTACCTGTTTCGGATGTAATGTATCCCGGGAGATGCTGGCGCTGGCGCGGCCGGGAAACGAATCCATGGCGACCTCGTTCAGTCTGACGTATCAGATGTTCGGGACGGCGGCGGGCAGACTTGCCGGTTCGCAGCTGCTGGGATGCGGCTGTCTGAGTTCCTCCTGGGTGCTGGCGGGACATCGTGTGACGGCGTCTCAGACACTGTTCCTCTGCTGCGGCGCGCTGCTGTTTTTCCTTCTGATTCTGCTGCCGCTCCTCCCCAGCGTGGTACCGAAACACAACGATTATTATAAACCGTAATCAAACAGGGGTGAAATGTATGAGAGAAGCTGTCAGGAAATCCACGTTTGAAAAGATCCGGGAACCGCAGATTGTCGGCAATCCCGGCACGCCGGCGCACATTGATCTGGTCAAACTCGACAGCGGAGAGATCCGCCACTACGGAATTCATATTTTCGAACACGAGAACGGATCCAAAGAGTTTGAGTTCGTCATGAAGCAGAGCTTCGACTACGGACTGAGCTGGGAGGAAACCCCGATCCACACCGACCATCCGGGTCCTTCGGTCAAAAGTCCGTGGTCCGGCGATTTTCTCGTCCTGCGCACGGTTGTTCTTCCGACC
>CALXMJ010000126.1 GCA_944389445.1 uncultured Victivallales bacterium
ACGCGGAGACGCGGTTGCTTGCGGCCCTGTCGTCGTCGCCGGCCTTGAAGACCTCGACGTCGATGGACGCGGATGTCCATTGCCGTCCGGCTCGATGACGGTTTCCGCGATACGTCTGTCGGAAATCCGATCGGTCATTTTCCGACTTTGAGCACGCCGCCGGTATCGGCGCTGGTCGCGAGGGCGGAATACTTGGCGAGATATCCGGTTTTGATCTTCGGTTCACGCGGCGCCCAGGTTTTCCGGCGCTCGGCGATGACCTCGTCGGAGACCTCCAGCGTGACAGTCCGGTTCGGGATGTCGATGGAGATGATGTCGCCCGGCTCCACCAGCCCGATCAGTCCGCCCGCGGCGGCCTCCGGACTGACATGTCCGATGCAGGCGCCATGCGTCGCTCCGGAGAAACGGCCGTCGGTAATCAGCGCCACCGAGGAACCGAGTCCGCGTCCCATGATGTAGCTGGTCGGTGCGAGCATCTCCTGCATGCCGGGGCCGCCCTTCGGACCCTCGTAGCGGATGACGACCACATCGCCCTCCTTGACTTTTCCGCCGAGGATGCCTTCGCAGGCTTCCTCCTGACTTTCAAAGATCACGGCGGGCCCCTTGTGGACCAGCATCTTCGGATCGACTCCGGCGGCTTTGACCACGCACCCCTTCTCCGCGAGATTGCCGAAGAGGATGGCGAGTCCGCCGACTTTGCTGTATGCGTTGTCAAGCGTATGGATGATGTCGCCGTCGGCATCGGGCGCGGCGGAGAACTGTTCGGCAAGCGTTTTGCCGGAAACGGTCGGACAGGAACCGTCGATCAGTCCGGCCTTGGCAATCTCCTTGACAATCGCCATGATGCCGCCGACCCGGTTGCAGTCCTCCACGATATGCGCGGTGGCGCGGGAGGGAGCGAGCTTGCAGATGTTCGGGGTCTTTCTGGAAATTTCATCAAGCTTCTTCAGATCGACGCTGAGTCCGGCCTCGTTCGCGATTGCGAGCGTGTGCAGGACCGTATTGGAAGAGCCGCCCATTGCCATGTCAAGCACAAGGGCATTCTGGAAGGATGCCGCCGTGACAAAATCTCTTGCACGCGGAGGATGCTCCATTTTCGCCATTTCGACAATGCGGAAAGCGGCTTTGCGCCAGAGTTCGATGCGTTTCGGATCATCGGCGGCGATCGTTCCGTTGCCGGGCAGAGCGATTCCGAGCGCTTCGCAGAGACAGTTCATGCTGTTGGCGGTGAACATGCCGGAGCAGGAACCGGGTCCGGGACAGGCGGTGCATTCCAGTTCCTCCAGCTTTGCGTCGTCGATTTTATCGACCACCCGTGCGGCGACGCCTTCGAAAATGGAGTTCAGGTCGGTGTCATGGTCGATCCAGGGGGTTTTCCCGGCGCGCATCGGTCCGCCGGAAGCGAAGATGGTCGGGATATTGAGCCGCATCGCCCCCATCAGCATACCGGGAACGATCTTGTCGCAGTTCGGAATGCAGATCATGGCGTCGAACGGATGGGCGGAACCCATGGTTTCGACACTGTCGGCGATGATCTCGCGGCTGGCGAGAGAATATTTCATGCCGGTATGAGCCATGGCGATGCCGTCGCAGACGGCGATGGTGTTGAATTCATACGGAACGCCGCCGGCTTCCCGGATGGCGTCGCAGATGATCTCTCCGACTTTTTTCAGATGACAGTGCCCCGGAACGATGTTCGTGTAGGAGTTGCAGACCCCGATGAAGGGCTTGTCGATGTCTTCGCGTTTGATCCCCGTCGCCATCATCAGCGCCCGGTGCGGAGCCCGTTCCAGCCCCTTTTTCATGATGTCGCTGCGCATTTCTTTTCCTTTCTTATGATGATTTCTTGCAAAAAAATCACGTTTGGAGGTTGAATTTTCCGCGTAAACTGCCATAATATGAGAATGACAGCCGCGCGTGTCAGTTATTTCTCTGAAGAGGTAATATAGCACGCCTTGCGGCATTTCCATAATGCAGGAGAAAAAATAATCATGTTTAATAATCTGACAGACAAACTGCAGGAGGCGCTGCGGAAACTGCGGGGAGTCGCATCCCTCTCGGAATCCAATATTTCCGAAGCGATGCAGGACGTCCGCACCGCCCTTCTGGAAGCCGACGTGAACCATGAGGTTGCGGAAGAGTTCATCGCCGGAGTCTCCAAAGAGTGTCTCGGGGAAGATGTGCTCAAAAGTGTAACGCCGGGCCAGATGGCGATCAAGATCGTTCATGACAAGCTGGTCGAATTCATGGGCGAAGCCGAATCCCCGATTGCGTGGAACCCCAACGCCCGCCCGAACGTCATCATGATGGTCGGTCTGCACGGCGGAGGAAAGACGACGTCCTGCGCGAAACTCGCAGTCCAGCTCAAAAAACGCGGACGGAAAGTCATGCTCACCGCGTGCGACGTCTATCGCCCCGCCTCCATCGACCAGCTCGAAATTCTCGGAAAGGAAATCGACGTTCCCGTGTATTCCGAACGCGGCAGCATGGATGTCTGCGAAATTTCCACACACGCCTTGAAACGGGCCGCCGAGGAAAAATGCGACTATCTCATCATCGATACCGCCGGACGACTCCAGATCGATACCGCCATGGTTCAGGAACTGGTGCGTCTTTCGCACACGGTTTCGCCCGCTGAAATTCTGCTTGTCGCGGACGCCGCACTCGGTCAGCAGGCGGTTTCGGTTGCGAGCCACTTCCACGATGCTCTCGGCATCACCGGAGTGGTCCTGACCCAGCTCGACGGCGATGCGCGCGGCGGAGCGGCGCTCTCCATCCGGAAAGTGACCGGCTGTCCGATCAAATTCGTCGGTGTCGGCGAGAAGGTCGAAGACTTCGAAGTGTTCCATCCGGACCGCATGGCATCCCGGATCCTCGGAATGGGCGATATCGTCTCCCTCGTCGAGAAGGCCGCGGAGGAGATCGACAAGGAAGAGGCGGAAAAACTGCAGGAAAAACTCAAAAAGAACCAGTTCGATTTCGAAGACTTCCTCGGACAGCTCCGCCAGATGTCCAAAATGGGAGGCATCGAAACGATCCTGAAACTTCTTCCCGGAGGAAACAAGCTCGCCGGCATGACCGAATTCGATTCCAGCCAGTTCAAAAAAATGGAAGCCATGATCTGCTCCATGAACAAAAAGGAACGGGCGAATCCCGATATCATCGACATGTCCCGCCGCCGCAGAATCGCGAAAGGCAGCGGCACCTCGCTGGAACAGGTCAGCCAGCTGATCAAGCAGTTCAACAACATGCGCAAAATGATGCGGAACACGGGACTCTTCGGGCGCCTCCTCAGCGGCGGTTCCGTTCCTCCCATGAGCTCCATCGGCGCAGGCGGACGGATGCCCTCCTTCTCACGCGGCTCCAACTTCACGCCTCCGAAGAAAAAACGCAAAAAACGCTGACGGTATGATATCATGATACCGAAACGCAAAGAAATCTGGATCATTGCCGGAGAAGCCTCCGGCGACCTTTACGGAGCGCGCCTCGCTTCCGAACTCAAACGGCGCGCGCCCGACGCGGTCATCTCCGGAATGGGCGGCATCGAAATGCGCAAAGCCGGAGTCGAAATCCTTGTCGATTCCAGCGAACTCGGAGTGATCGGCCTGGTCGAGGTGCTGAGCAATCTCTTCAAATTCATCCATATTCTTCTCTATCTGATTCGGGAGGCGAAGAAACGCCGTCCCGCGGCGGTGGTTCTTGTCGATTATCCCGGCTTCAACATCCGTTTTGCCAAAGCGATGTGGAAAGCCGGAATCCCGGTGGTCTGGTACATCAGTCCGCAGGTCTGGGTCTGGCGCAAAGGGAACATCAAAAAACTGGCGAAGTTCTGCCGCAAGCTGATGGTGATCTTCCCGTTTGAACCGGAAGTCTATGAAGGCTCGGGACTCGACGTGGAATTCGTGGGGCATCCTCTTGTTGACATCGTCCAGGGACGGGCGGATACCTCCATTGAACGCGACCCGAATTCAATTCTTCTTCTGCCCGGCAGCCGGAAAAAAGAGATCGACTATCTGCTGGAACCGTTTCTGAAAACGGTTTCGATTCTCAAATCGCGCCATCCGAAACTCCAGTTTATCGCAGCGGCGCCGCGGGAAAGAATTCTCCAGATGATTAAAGCGGGCATCCGCGAATTCTCCCGGAAGCATCCCGATCTTCCCCTGCCGGAAATCCAGCTCACACGCGGCAAAAACGCCTTCTGGATGCAGAGATGCACGGCGGGGCTTGCCGCATCCGGAACCGTCACGGTGGAATGCGCCATCGCCGGACTCCCCCTCGTCGTCGCCTACCGTCTGAACAAGATCACATTTCTGCTGGCAAGACTGGTGATCGGAAAACTGTTCCGCGGATTCTTCACGATGGTGAACATCATTCTGTATCGGCGCGCATTTGAGGAATTCCTTCAGTTTCAGGTGGTTCCCGAGGATCTTGCCGATGCAATGGACCGGATTCTCCCGGGAGGAGAACGCCGCACCGAAGTGGAAGCCGATATGAAAGAGATGGTTCAGGCGATCTCCGGCGGAGCAAACGGAGCCGTTGCCCGCGCCGCGTCATGCGTTCTCGGCGTAGTATCGGAACAGATGGCTCTTCTCCAGGAGAAGAAAACGATATGAAAATCGAAGTCATTCAAGGCGACATCACAAAACTGGAGGTCGATGCCATCGTCAACGCCGCGAACTGTTCCCTTCTCGGCGGAGGCGGAGTCGACGGCGCAATTCACCGCGCAGCCGGTCCCGGACTGCTGGAGGAGTGCCGCAAATTCGGCGGATGCGAAACCGGCGAAGCGGTTCTTACAAAAGCCTATCGGCTTCCCTGCCGTTACGTCATCCACACTCCCGGCCCCGTCTGGCACGGAGGATCACGCGGAGAAGCGGGAAAACTGCAAGAGTGTTACCGGAACTCCCTGCTCCGGGCGAAAGAAACGGAATGCCGCTCGATCGCATTTCCCTGCATCTCCACGGGAGTCTACGGATATCCGAAACGGGAGGCGGCGGAACTCGCGCTCCAAACGGTTCTCGACTGGAAAGAGTCTCTTCCCGAACGGGTCGTCTTCTGCTGCTTTTCCGCCGGAGACGCAGCGCTTTACCGGGAACTTCTGGCAAGCGGCCCATCGATCGGCAGATGAGGTACGGCACAGGAAAACGAACTTGATCCGTTCCAGCGGAACCACCCAGAAAGCAAAATAGAAAACAATATATAAATCCGGAGAATTTTGTTATGACGGCATATCTGCAAATCTGCGCCGGACTCGTCGGACTGATCCTGCTTTACTACGGAGCGGAATTTCTGGTCAAAGGCGGAGTCAACATTGCAACCCGCCTGAAAGTTTCGCCGCTGGTGATCGGACTGACGCTGGTTGCGTTTGCCACAAGCGCGCCGGAACTGGTGGTCAGTGTGGATTCCGCACTGAAGGATATGGGCAACATCAGCATCGGCAACGTGGTGGGATCGAACATCTGCAACATCACGCTGATTTTAGGGTTCAGCGCCGCCATCACGCCGCTGAAAGTCAACAGGGACCTGTTCCGGCTGGATGTGCCGGTGCTGATCCTCTCCTGCCTGGTATTCACAGGATTCTGTTTTTACTCAAAAGGAATCAATCGGTGGGAGGGACTTCTTTTCCTGATTTCGATCATTGCGTATACTGTCTGGAGCATCATGAAAGCGAAGCAGCTGGAGAAGAAAAACCGGAACATTGTGCAGGAAGCCGCGGAGATGCTCGAAGCGGAACGGGAATTCCCCGTCACGCTGGCGGTTCTGCTGGCGGGCGCGGGACTCGCGGGATTGGTCGGCGGAGCGAAGCTGTTTGTAGGATGCGCGGTTTACATTGCCAAGGCGCTGTCGGTCTCCGACGCAGTGATCGGGCTCACAATCGTGGCGGTCGGGACGAGTCTCCCGGAACTGGCGACCTCGGTGGTTGCGGCGATCAAAGGAGAAAAGGATATTGCGATCGGCAATGTTGTCGGTTCGAACATTTTCAACATTCTGGCGATCATGGGAATCGCTCCGCTGTTCCGTCCGCTCCACGCGCCGGGGATCAGTCCGGTGGATCTCGGACTGATGGTTTTCTGTACGCTGGTTCTGTATCCGATCATGAAGACCGGATACAAAATCTCGCGCAAAGAAGGTATTTTTCTTCTGGCGGTCTATATTGCCTACACCGTCTGGCTCATCATGCAGCAGCGCATCTCAGGGTAGCAGTACGGTATCCATCCATTTTCCCGGGGATTTTGAATCGCCGACTCCCGGCGTGAGCTCCAGATAGCCGATCCGTTTTCCCCGCTCATGCAGATTGACGATGACGCTGCTCCGCATCAGACTGCCGCTCCTGAGCTGGAACGGACTGACCGCCTGTCGCGGGAATGCCGCTTCATACACTGTTTTCCCGGGTTCCGAACGGACCGCGAACTTCACTTCCGGCACGATGCCGGGCGCTTTCATGAGACTGTCGTACACGGCGCTGGAGCCGGTCCGGCGGAAGACAACAGGCTTTCCCGCGACCATGCCGAGACTGTATTCGAAATCGTCATCGCTGAACGCCAGATCGTTCGGTTTTCCGTTGTGGAGCGGGTCCAGGCAGAGCTGGAAGCTGTCGTACAGCCAGACATTTCCCGGTTTTCCGGCAT
>CALXMJ010000127.1 GCA_944389445.1 uncultured Victivallales bacterium
CTTCCGATCTAGGGCGCTCAGGTGATCGGATACACTGGGACGGATGGATACGATTTTTCTTCCTCCGCCGCCGTGGTGGACGGACATTTCGCCGGACTGGTCCTTGATGACAACAACCAGTCTGAGCTGACCGATTCCCGGATCGCCGACTGGTGCGAACAACTGAAACAGGAAGCGGGACTGGGATCATGAAAAGACAGCAAGTCCGCAAATCCTGCGGAAAGAAAGAGTGGTCTGTGACCATAGATTCCCGTTGTTCCCCTGAAGTGCATGAGCAATGCAGAATGGCGAACGGCGGACAATGTGTCCTGGAAAACATGCGCATTGCGCTGGTCGGTGGACTGGACCGGCTGGAGGACAAATATCAGGAAGCTTTTGAGATGAACGGAGCCGAGTTCCGTTTTCATACCGGTGTCAGCGGAGGAGTAAATGCCATCCGCTTGAAAACCCTTGCAAACTGGGCGGATGTTGTGGTTTTTGTGACGACTGTCAACAGCCACAATGCCTTGTCGATTGTAAAAGGCATCTGCCGGAAAAGCGGCAAGTTGTTCCTGGCAATGCGGCATTCCGGAGTCGAACAGGTTTCTTCGAATGTGAGGGAACATCTTCTTCGACGGAAAAAATCCTGAACTTTCTCTGCCTTCTCCGTACCGTGGATCAGATGGTGAAAACCGTCTTTTCCACGGTTTTTTCGTGTAGTCAGATTGTTTTTTCCGGAAAAGGCTGTACGTTACGGCATTGAGAAACGGAAATGAGTATGCTGCGCTTCAATTCTTTTAATGACTGGTGGTTCGGCGGCGCCTGCCGGATGTATGACGGCTTGCTTCTGGATATCGACGGTACATTGCTGTCCGGTAAACGACAGGCTCTGCCGGGAGCCGTTGAACTGATCGCGTTTTTGCGGGAAACCGGTTTTCCGTTCGGAATCCTGACCAATGACGGCAATCATTCCCGTGAGGACAAGAGCTCCTTTCTCAATGCCGCCGGTTTTGATCTTCAGCCGGAGGATATTATTTCCTGCGCGCTGGTCCTGAAGACCCTTGCCGTCGATCTTTCCCTTAAAGGAGAGAAGGTGTTTATCATGGGCGAACTCGGGGAGCCGGTCAGCTATGCGGAACTGGCGGGAATGCTGCCTGTGTTTGAACTGGATGAGATTGATGCCTGCAAAGCGGTGATCGTCGGGGAGGGGAAGTATGACTGGTGCAGCGTGATCGAAACGGTTGTCAACTTTCTCATGCGCCATCCGGAGGTGCCTCTGATCGCCCCGAACCCCGATACCCATTGGCCGAATGGTCACGGCGGGATCGGGATCGGCGCGGGTGCGACAAGCCGTTTCATCGCAGAGTTGCTGAATGACCTCGGATTCCGGATCCGGCGGATGACTCTGGGAAAGCCGGAACGGGCGATTTTCGATTATGCTCTCGGAAAAATCTTTCCCGTGTCTTGTCCGGACAGGCGCCGCATTCTGATGGTCGGCGACTTTTTGAAATCGGATATCCGGGGCGCGAATCGCGCGGGTCTGACAAGCGCACTTGTCATGACAGGAGTTACAAATGAAAATCTTCTGGCGGATGCGGAAGACGACGATGTTCCGCAACTCGTTTTCAATGCGCTGTCTCCGGCGGATTGTGAAGCAAGCGTGATTCCTGATCCGAAAATATCCGGTCAGACTTTTCCCAGATAACTTCGTGTGTAACACGACATGACGACTCTGCCGTCTTCCCCTTCCAGTGAATGAAAGAGCTCCGTCAGGGCCGCAATGAATTTTTCCCGCGACTGTGAACCCGGAAGAGGCGCGTAGGAGGCGGAAAGGTTCCTCCCGATGAAACCGTCCAGATCGAAGGACTGGGGATTGTCGAAGGTCATGAGTTCGTACTTGCCGTCGCGGAAGAAATTTTCAAAAACTTCCGGATTCTGCGAATCCTTTCCACCGCTGAATCCGTGGAAATCCGGACAGTACAGCTGACAGATTCCGGCATTCTGGATGACCAGCTCGCTGTGATTGTCGCGGGTGTTCCAGACCAGATTCACCGGCGCGTCGGGTTTCAGAATCCGCCGGCACTCTTGCCGGAACTGTTCCGGATCGAACCAGTGAAAAGACTGTGCCGCCACAATGAGATCCACGCTTCTGTTCTCAAGCAGTGTATTTTCCGCTGTCCCGATGTGAGAGATGAATCCGGGATATCCGGAAAGATCCCGTTCCGCGATACTGCGCATGTCGTCGTTCGGCTCAACGCCGATGACACAGGGATGCCGTTCCAGAAGCTGTTTCAGCAGAATTCCGGTCCCGGAACCGATTTCGGCAATGACGGATTCCCTGCTCAAATTCACTGATTTGAACAGGTAGTCAACATAGGCTTGCGGATACGACGGACGGTATTTCGCGTAGGTTTCTGCTTTGCCGGTGAATTTATAGATGTTGTTCATCAGGAACCTCCGTGTTTCTGTTGCGTGTTTGATCTCCGCGGAAAATCTCTCTGTGCTTAAATATCATGCCGTCAGGTAAAAATCAAGTGCGGAATTGGATTATTTTTCGTTTCCTTCAAAAATATGGTGAAATCCGAATGAAAAATTGCGGAAATCTTCTTCCGTATTCCCTGAAAAATGAAAGAAGATAAAAAGTGTTCCTCTTGCATTTTCGGAAATAAGGGTTATTTTTACTTATAAAACATAATTTTATATATAAAAATTCAGGTTATGACAAAAGAAAAGAAATATCAGGCTCCTGCGGCGGAGACCATGCTGAAGATTCTGGAATTTCTTGCGGATCATCCCGGAGCGTGGGGAATTTCCGAGTTGAGCGGAGCGGTCCAGGAGGGAAAAAATATTGTCTTCCGGGTTTTGAATGTGCTTGCCGGGCACGGCTATGCCGTCAGGAATGAATCCGGGAAATATGAGCTGGGAGCAAAATTGTTTTCTCTTGGAATGAAACTGCATGACCGTTTCGATCTGCGTTTCAAGGCACGTCCCTTTCTGCGGGTTCTGGCGGACCGTTCGGGAGAAACCTGTCAGCTGCAGATCCCGGATGGAGACAGAATGCTTTCCATTGAAACGGTTTATCCCCGTCGCGATTATTATCTGATGGTGAATCCGGGTGCCCGGCTTTATTATCACGGGAATGCATTCGGCAAGGCGGTGATGGCATTTCTGGATGAGGAGTGTTTGAAAAGCATTCTGAAAGCGCCCCTGAAGAAGATTACGGAATTCACGGTAACAGCACCCTCCGCGATTCGGAGGGAACTTGTTGTGATTCGCAGAACACGGGTCGCGGAGGAGCACAACGAATATGTGAGGGGCTCGTTCTGCATTGGAAGTCCTGTCTTTGACGCGTCGGGAAGGGTGGTTGCCGGAGTCGGGATTTCCGCACTCTCCAGCCGCATGGATGCCGCGGATGAGTCGCAGATGAAAGCATGGGTCAGAGAATGTGCCGAAGCCATTTCGGAAAGCATTGGATACAGAGAGGTCGGAGATGAAAAAAAATGAGATTTTCAGTTGTCTGGGCGAACCGTTTGCCGCCGGTTTTTTCGAAGAGGAAAATGCTTCTTATATTTCCCGGCATGCGGATGCTCTCCGGGAACATTTGGATCGGGCTCCCTTGCCGGAATATGAAGAAGGATCCCGTTTCTATCCATCCGGAAGATGGGGAATCTGGAATGCGGATTCCGGGGAATGCGTTCAGTTTTTCTATCCGTTCAGTCTGCGGATCGACGGCGAAGCCCTTCGACGGAAAAAAGATCTGCTGCAAAACAAGTTCGATCAGCGGATTTTTCTGGATGGAGTGGAAGAATTGGAATTTCTTCTCCAGAGTTCCATTCCGCCTTTTTATGCTGTCGGCGGACGCGGCTGGACTCACGCTGTGATTCATTATGAGCGGATATTGAAAGAGGGGCTGAACGGATATCTCCAGAGGATTGAGAATGCCCGGATGCGGAATCCGGAATTTTACGGAGCGCTGAAACAGGTGCTTGAGGCTTTGATTCGTTACAAACGGCGCTGTCTGGAATATTTGACTGCCTGCGGTGCGGATGAACGGCTGACTGCGGCATTGGAATGGGTGCCGGAACGAACGCCGCGTTCATTTTATGAGGCATTTGTCGCCTGCAATTTCCTGTGGTATGTCGACGGCTGTGATTCTTCCGGACGGATTGATCGGATTCTGAATTCGTATCGGACGAATGAGCCGGAATCCGAACTGTGCGAACTGTTCGCGGCGTTCTGGCGGAATGTGGATCTCAATGACGGCTGGCATGCTTTGTTTGATTCGCATCTTCCCATCTGCAAGTCGGCGATTCTGGGACAGCGGGGGTATCGCCGTCCGAATTCGGGAATCCTGATTGATGAGGATACCCCGTCTGATGTCTGGGATGCCGTGTTTGATGCTTGGGCATCCTCCAATCCCAGTCCGGCGCTGTATGCCCGGCGGAATTATGAGAATGGGGCCGGGACGGGACTTGGCGTGTCGGATGAGGACCTCCGGGATTATGCGTTCGGCGGATGCACGGAACTGATGGTTCAGGGAAAATCGCATGTTGTTTCGACAGATGCCGGAATCAATCTTCTCCGGATTCTCTCCGCGACGGGAATCCGTTTTTCCTCGTATGAGGAGTTTTACGAGCGGTTTGTTGCCGATGTGAAGCGCCATATCGCCCGCATGATCCATTCCATCCGGAAAAATGCGGTCTTCCGTGCGGATTACATTCCCCAGCTGATCCGCACTCTGTTCATGGATGACTGTATTGAACGCGGAATCGAGTTCAATGCAGGCGGTGTCCGTTACAACGGCAGCGTGGTAAATGTGGCTGGTTTGAACAATGTTGTGAATTCGCTGGTTGTGCTGAAGCGTCTTTATTCCGGGGCGCTCGGGCTTTCCGTGGAGGAGTTCGCCGACAGGATGGACCGGAACTTTTCCGGTTGCGAGGCTCTTGTCGCACAGCTGCGTCAGCTCCCGAAATTCGGCAATGACAACGAAGAAGCAGATTCGATCGCTGAGGAACTTTCCGCTCTGATTTTTCAATATATGACTTCCTTCAGCCGGAAGGATCATTTCATTCTGCCCTCAATCATTCTGTTTGCAACCTATGGGCCGCTTGGTGCTGCGGTCCCGGCATCCCCGGAGGGCCGACTCGATGGAATGCCTCTCGGGGATTCCTGCGGACCGGTTCAGGGAACCGATTTGAACGGTCCCACCGCCATGCTGAAATCCGTGTTGAAACTCGATCAGAAAAATGCTCCGGGAACGCTTGTCCTGAATATCCGCCTGAATAAAAAGATGTTGAAAGACCATGAGAACAGGGAGAAATGGAAGGCCCTCTTCCTCTCCTATTTCCGGATGGGCGGACTGCATATTCAGCCGACCGTTGCCGATACGGAGACCCTGAAAGCCGCCATGAAAGATCCCGCATCCTATGAGGGGCTGATTATCCGTATCGGCGGATACAGTGAATATTTCAACCGTCTTTCGGATGATTTGAAGCGGGAAGTCATCAAGCGAGAAGAGCATATCGCCGGATGACGAAGTCCCGGATTTTCCGGAAACGTTTATCCGTGAAAATCGTTTTTTCACGTTCGTTTCGGGGTGTCCGTATTGAAAAGCCTTCTTCGGAAGGATATATTCCCGGAATGTTTTCAGGAGGGAAGGAATCCAGCCATGACCGCGACAGTTTTTGATATAGAAAAATTTGCCGTTCACGACGGTCCCGGAATTCGAACGACCGTTTTTTTGAAAGGCTGTCCGCTGCGCTGCATCTGGTGTCATAATCCGGAGTCGCAGAGACGGGAGAAGGAGATTTTTTTTTCGCCGGAAAAATGCATCGGCTGCGGATGGTGTTTCCGGATCTGCCCGAACCATTGCCATATTGCCGGAGAGACCCGCCGGTTTGACCGGACCAACTGTATCCGTTGCGGGAAATGCACGGAAAAATGCTATGCCGGAGCTCTGGAACTGGTCGGTCGGGAAATGACGGCCGACGAGGTCCTCGATGAGGTGCTGAAGGACAAGGTCTTTTACGAGAACTCCGGCGGTGGTCTGACCCTTTCCGGAGGCGAGCCGATGATGCATTTCGAGTTCCTCTGTGAACTGCTGCAAAAGGCGAAAGCGGCAGGATTGCATATCTGCATCGAAACCTGTGGATATGCTCCGTGGGAACACTATGAGCGGATTCTGTCCTGCATAGATCTTTTCCTTTACGACATCAAGGCGACGGATCCGGAGAAGCATCGTCATTTCACCGGGGTGACAAATGAACTGATCCTGGAAAATCTGCGGAAGATTGACGATTCCGGAGGAAACACGATTCTGCGCTGTCCGCTGGTCCCCGGCGTAAACGACGATGACGCACATCTGCTTGCTGTCGCCGCTCTGGCAAATTCTTTGAAGAACGTTCAGGAAATTGATCTGGAACCGTATCATCCGCTCGGGGTCGGCAAATGTGCGCGTCTCGGCATCGCCAGCAGACTTGAGGTGAATGAGTTTGCGGATGAGAAGTCGATTGAAAAATGGCTTTCGCGGATTCGCTCCGGTACGGAAGTCCCCGTGAAGAAGAGTTGAACGGAGAGCGGTGCCCGGAACGGTCAGTCGTATTTTTTTTCGAGTTCGGAAACGACCCGCTCCAGCAGGCGCTCCATCGGCTGGGGCATTTCGAGGCGGATTGCCTCTTTGTGCTGTCCGCGGAACCAGGTCAGCTGTCTGCGGGCGAACTGCCAGGTCGCTGTGACGATGCGTTCCTCCAGTTCGTCC
Source organism: uncultured Victivallales bacterium (assembly GCA_944389445.1). Taxonomy (GTDB): domain Bacteria; phylum Verrucomicrobiota; class Lentisphaeria; order Victivallales; family UBA1829; genus UBA1829. The sequence continues at coordinate 6,737 of CALXMJ010000127.1, forward strand.
AGGGAGAATCCGCCGCGCAGATATTCTCCGATCAGGGGATATCCGAGCGCCTGCCATGCGGTTGGCGCGGAGAAAAGCCCCTGTTTTGCAAGGTTCTCGGTTTCTTCAATCCATCCGTTTGCAATCATGGCGCGGCAGCGTTCCCGGATCCGTCGTTTCAGTTCTTCCCGTTCCCACAGCAGAACGAACTGGACTGCATCGGTCCTGGGGCCGGCTTTTTTCCATGTTTTCTGAAGCGAACGTTTATTTCTTCCTGATTCCCAGCAACGCGGCCGTGAACAGCGTCTCCGGAGCGGCAATAATCATAAACGGCCTGGTAGATCTGCCCATATCGCTGATTGCCCTCATTATAAACGCGATCCTTATAATCCTGGGCTTTCTCCTCCTCGGCATGAATTTTGCCTTCAACACGATTTATTCCTGCGTGCTGCTGTCGGTTTTCCTGGCGCTGCTTGAAAATCTGTTTCCGGACTTCAGCTCGTTTACCGGCAGCGCAGAGCTGGACGTAGCCTGCTATGTGCTCCTGGTGAGCTGGCTGCAGGCGGTGATTTTCCGTCATAACGCCGCGTCGAGCGGCCTCGGCGTGATTGCTCAGATTATGAACAAATACCTGCGTATTGACGTCGGAAAAGCGATGTCCGTCGTCGGGCTTGTTATAGCTCTTTGTTCAGGCTTTGTCTACGACGGAAAGACGGTCGCGCTAAGCGTGCTGGGAACATATTTAAACGGGGTGGCAATGGATCACTTCGTGTTCGGACAGAACCTGAAGCGCCGTGTGAGCATCATAACGAGCAGGGAGGAAGAGCTGCGCGATTACATATTGAACGAGATGCACTGCGGCGCGACAATATACCGCGCCGAGGGCGCCTATACGCACGGCCAGTATCCGGAGCTCGTCGTAATAGTGGACAAGGCACAGTATCAGCGCCTTATGAACTATGTGAACAAACTTGACCCCGACGCCTTCGTCGCCGTCTATACCGTCTCCGAGGTCAGCCGCAAGGCGTGGATATCGAATTAAAATCAGGCCTGCCAATATCGCCGGTACAGCTATAAGGCAGG
>CALXMJ010000128.1 GCA_944389445.1 uncultured Victivallales bacterium
ATCCCTCCGACATCAGGTACGGCTTGGAGAGCCGCCCCTCCCCTTTCAGGATTCCGCTGAACGCCGACTCCATCCGTTCCCGGAGTCCGTCACCGGGGAATCCGGCGATCTGGTCCTGATAATAGACATGGTAGTCGATCTCGTCGCAGAAACGGTATCCGCCGTTGCGATAGATCGTCTCGTTCCATTCCGGAATACCGCCGTAGGAGTTGAAACCGGTGATCCGGCACTCCGGATTGCCCTCCTTCGCGGCCCGGTACGCAAGTTTCGAAAGACGGGTGTAAACCTCGGCATTCTCCGCTTTCCCTCCGTAGGTGATGTACTGTTTGTTCCGGAAATCGTAGGAGCGGTGAAAAAAGATGGGGCCCCATGGTTCATTCCAGATGAACCAGTCGTTGATGATTCCCTTGTAGCGGGCGGCCATGGTCCGGCAGTAGGCGGCGAACTCCTTTTCATGCTCGGGCAGCGGAGTGAAGTAGACCTTCGCATACTCACTTTTGAACTCCGGAAGATTGCGCAGCTCCGTTGCCCATGCGGGCGCCCCGCCGAGCTGGCCGTAGAGAAGGAAATGGTTGTTCCGGTACGCTTTGATCTCCTTGTCGGCGAAGCGCCACTTTCCTTTTTCCGGCTCCACGAAGTACCAGCAGGAGAGGTGACGGGCGCCGTCGTGCAGACGGACCCAGTTGAAACCGCCCGCCTTCATCGCCCGGATGGAGGATTCCAGCTGATTTGTATGGATGCCGAACGGACTGTCCGGCGCATCTTTTTTCCAGTAGAGCGGACGCGGCAGGCGTGTGACGACCATCTCATTGACAACGGATACCGGTTTCCCATTGCGAAACGCCTGCGCTTCCACACGGAACTGACCGTAGGGTTTCCCGGTCTGAAGGTAGGAGAGCGCCCCGCGTTTTCCCGTCTTTTCGGGAAGAGAGACCGTGGTTCCATAAAGATCCGTCACCGAGCTTCTGACGGTCACATCCCCGGCGTCGCCGGTGAGATAGTAGTTCAGAACCGGAGGTTCATCTTCGAATTGAATGCGGGAAACGGACGCCTCGGAAGGAGACAGGAAAAAGGAAATCTCATGCTGGTTCGACGGTTTGTAGTCCGCCTCCCCCTTCTCCGCGACCCGGAACGCATCCACATACAGGATGCCCCGTCCGACGATCTGCAACACCGATGCGAGACGTTTCGGCGGAAGGCGGAGCGTGATCACCTCCCGCTTCCAGCGCTTCTCCTCCGGCGCGAGCTTCCGGGGACGGATCAGGTTGCCGGCCGAAAGCACCGAAGCCGAAAACTCCCCCCTTCCCCGATACGAAAATGAAACCGTGACCTCTCTCTCCGGGCTGCTTGCCGTAAACGGTTCCGATGCAATCCCGACCGACTCGTCCGGAGAGGAATCCAGCTTCAGCGCCGCCTCTCCGGAAGGACCGGTCACCGACGGATCCGGCTCCACAATGGAACGACTCTGATGGTTCCCCGCGAGCTGACACCATCCGCTCTGCAATCCCTTTGGAAGCGTGCTGCACCGGAGGAAATTGACTGTTCCGGGAGCTTTCCTGCGAATCTGCTTCATCTTCGCATTTTCCAGCAGGGCGAACTCTTCGGGAGAAATCCGTTCGATCCGGATCCGCTTCAGATCAAATTTTCCTGTGAAGCGGGAATGAAAGAACAGCCCGGTCCCGGCGTTCTCCGGAAGCGTTTCCGGGGAGAAGGGAAACTCCAGTGTCAAAAAACGGGAACTCATCGGCAGATCGAAGGAAACTCCGAGGGTATTGTACGGCTCCTGAATCCTGCGCAGATAGAACCTCAGTTTCCCGGTCAGCTGATTCCGGAAGACAAAGGTGGCTTTGTAATATTCCTTTTTCCGCAGCTGCGGAAGGGGAATGTGAAACTGAACTCCGGCTTTCCGGATGTGGAATCGCAGGAAACGGTCGCCGAAATCATCCACGCCGGATTCTGTCCTGCAGACTCCCGGCGACCAGCCGGTGAAGTCCTGCACCATCGGAACGGGAAGGACACCGGAAAAAGAGCCGGTCGCCTTCCGGGTCTGCACGGGGGAACAGCGGAGAGGCGTCACATCGACAAGCACCTCCTCCGCCGGAGCGGAAGCGGGGAGAAATCCCGGAAGGAGCAGAAGCGCCATCAGCAGACCGGCCAACCATTTTCCGAATTCAGGACAAGGGATCCGGCGTCTCCCTCTCCGGGCGAAGTTTTTTCCGGGACCGGCATACAGACTCATCTTCTCTCCTTCCGCAATTTACGACTGACCAACAGGGTTCTTTTTCAATTATACTCCATTTTACAGGGAAAAGAAGTCCGTTCCGCAATTTTCTTTTGTCTGTAATACATATTTTTTTGACGATTTTACAGATTCTGATTTGCACTCCCGACTCGGTTGTGTTACCTTTTCAAGGGAAAGGGAGTTCTGCGGGAAATGGAATGGGATGAGAGCCGTCTGACACTGAAGATTCATGTGGCAAGACTCCAGAAGCTGGATACGAGCTGGAACACGGAATGTTTCAAGCAGCCGTATCGTGTGATTCCCTATGCAAGGCTTTATCTTCCGGTCCGGGGCTCCGGGGAAATTGTTCTGAAAAACATCCGGCAGCGTCTGATTCCGGGCAGACTTTTTCTGGTGCCGCCGTTTGTCCGGATTCATGTGTGCTGTTCGGAGAGTCTGCAAAAGTTCTGGTGTCATTTCAATGCCTTCCGCATGGATACGGGACTGGATTATTTTTCCCTGTTCGATCACTGTCTGGAGCGGGAGGTGGAGGATCCGCCGTTTTATGAGAAGCTGTTCCGTCTCCTCACGGATTCCTGCGCGCTGGAGGATGCGCGTCTTGCTCCGGGAGACCGTCTCCGGACGAGGGCCGCGCTGAACCTGCTTCTCGCGCCGTTTCTGGATGAAAAGCCGGACAGGACGGGAAAAAATCTGGACCGTCTTGTCAAACTGCTGAACTTCATTGAGAAAAATCTTGATTCCCGGCTTGACGGACGGCGTCTTGCCGCAGTCTGCGGTCTGAACCCGACCTATCTGACCAATCTGTTCAAGGCGCAGACGGGGATTCCGCTCATGCAGTATGTCTCCCGCCGAAGGCTCTCCAAAGGGGCCGAGTACCTGGTCCATTCGGACTACTCCCTGAGCGAAATCGCGGAGAAAATCGGTCTGGGGAGTCTCGAACAGTTTTCCCGGAACTTCAAGGCACTGTACGGCGTATCTCCGCATGAATGGAGAAAAGACCGGGACCGGTATTCCGTCTTCTGAATAAAAAACTCGTCCGGACCGGTTTTCCCCTCTTGAAAACCGCATATTGCCGTGTACCGTATAGGCAGGAAAACAGATGCGGAAAGGATTCCATGCGGTGAAACGTTCCAAAAATGATCTGAGAAGCATCCCCGGAGTCGGCCCGAACATTGAACAGGACCTCCGGAATCTGGGATACTCCACACTGGAGTCGCTCCGAGGAGCGGATCCGGAGGAGATGTTCCAAAGGGACTGCCGGCTGAAAGGTTTTTCCGAAGACCGCTGTCAGCTGTATGTCTACCGCCTTGCAGTCTACTTTGCCGAACAGGAACACCACGATCCGGAAAAGCTGAAGTGGTGGTACTGGAAGGACCACTCCCCGCGCCGGATGAAAAAGGGGAAAAATCCGGAATCCTGAATCCGGATTTTCGGAAGGGAACGGGGAAAATCCTTATGCCTTCCGCTGCGCCAGAGTCTCCCGGATCTTCCGCAGGAACGCGGCACCCAGCCGGTAGAACTTCCAGAACACCAGCAGATAGACGATCGAAAACGCCATCGGGATCCCGCCCATGATGACCCGAAGTCCCGCGACCGTCCCCGGACTCTGGACCTGATTGGCCACAAAGCCGATCAGAGAGAGTCCCGCTCCGGTGATGAATCCGCTCAGAGCGCCCGCCAGTTTCACCACGAACGTCTGTGTGGAGAACAGAATGCTCTCGTTGCGGCTTCCCAGCTTGAATTCGCCGTAGTCCACCACATCGGCCAGCATGACCGTCAGGATGCCGAGCGAAAGTCCGATTCCGAAATTGACCCCCGCCCCCGTCAGAAAGACCGTCCACCAGAGCAGACTCTGTTCCGCCGGGAAAACGCCCAGCAGCAGAACCGCGAATCCGGCGACGGGAAACAGCGCGGACGCCGCAAACACCCGTGGATGGGAGTTGGTATCGGTAGCGGCCTGTTGTGGATCGGCCCCGGAATGGACAAGGAAGAGGAAAAGCATCGTGCAGTACTTGCTATGATTCTGGGAAGGAATACTTGAGCGGAACAGCTACATGTCCGCAGTGCAATGGTCATGGTAAATTCACGCTTTGAATAAAATAAGAAGAGGTATAAAATGAACTTGAAAAAATTCACTTTGGCTTTGGTTGTTGTTGGTGGTTGTACTCTGCCTGTAATGGCTGGACACGGGCATCATCACAAAGAAAATGACGGTGTCAGGCTTGCTGCAGAAATAATCGTTTTGGTAGGGGCTGTGCTTAATCCTCACCCCGCTGTTGTTGTTGCACCTGCTCCAGTTGTTGTAGCGCCGCCTCCGCCTCCACCGCCGATAGTTGTTCCTGCACCTCCCACGCCTGTGATAATTCATCGACCAGCGCCTCCTCCGCGACGAATTCATCATCATCCCCATCGTCGTAGTGGGATACGCCACATTTGTACTTGACGCGGATGAGGTTGATCTTGAGCACCCCATTCCGCCGATGCAGGGAAATCCGAAAAAGCAAGTATTACCAGCAAGATAATCCGTTAATATATATCTGATTATTAAGTGGTTGCGACTGGCTATAACGGCAATCCATGGCATTGTATGCCACACGAACGGAGCATGAGGCCACGAATGATTTTTCTGAAGGAACTGAAATGAAAGGGGTATACGCCTATTTCGCATACGGAAGCAACCTGCTGCCGGCACGGTTGCTTCAGCGCTGCCCGACTGCGGTTCCCTATGCTCCGGCTGGATTGAAGGATTTCTAAAACTAGGGCTCTGCCCGATAACGTCCGGAAAATTGCGCACATTTTGAGAGAAGACTCTTGAAAAAGGGCCTGTTTTCTGATTAGTTATAGTGACCAAACCTGCCGGAGCCCTTGTGATTGCAAGACGCGAGAAGAGCTGTAATGGCAACACCTCCTTACAATCATTTGAGTATGTTCAGCAAGAAGAAAAATTACACAAAAGCCCCCAAAGACGAGAAAGTGAAATGTTTTTAAAGAAAATTTCACAGAAAACGGGGGTCTGAATGAAAAATGGCAGCCATCTGTTCAACTGCACCCTTTTTGCCAGTTAAAATAGAACGATTTTTGAGGCGAAAAAGCCAATGT